>CAZMIS010000188.1:0-8301 GCA_964566325.1 uncultured Anaerolineales bacterium | reverse complement strand
TGGCGCAGATGAAGTACTACCTCCTGACCCTGGGCTGTCCAAAGAACACGGTCGACAGCGAGGGCATCGCGCGGCTGATGGTCGACGCGGGCTACGGCGGCGTTGTGACGCCGGACGATGCCGACGTGTTGATCGTGAACACCTGCGGCTTCCTGGCCGCGGCGGAGGACGAGTCGCTGGCCACGCTGCGCGAGCTGGCGCAGGCCAAACGGCCGGGCCAGCTGCTGGTCGCGGCGGGCTGCATGGCCCAGCGCAACGGCCAGCGGATCGTGCAGGATGTGCCCGGCGTGGACGGCCTGCTCGGCACGCGGCGCTGGATGGAGGTCGTGCCGTTCATCGCGGCCCTGCGCGCGGGTTCGGCCGGGCGATCATTCGGCCGCTATGCGCTGTTGGGCGATCCGGAGGAGCCGTTCGCCGGCGCCATGCCGCGGCCGCCGGTAGCCAACGGCAGCGCGTACCTGAAGATCAGCGATGGCTGCAACGCCCCCTGTGCATTCTGCTCCATCCCTACGATCAAGGGTAAGCTGCGCAGCCGGCCGCCCGAGGCCGTCGTGGCCGAGGCGGTCACGCTGGTCGCGTCCGGCGCGCAGGAACTGATCCTGGTCGCGCAGGATACGACCGATTACGGCCGTGACGCGGGCCGGCCCGACGCGCTCCCCGACCTGATGCGCGCCATCCTGGCCGCCGCGCCGGACCTGCGCTGGCTGCGCCTCATGTACGCCTACCCCGGGCACGTCTCCGACCGCCTGATCGAGGTCATGGCGTCGGATGCGCGCGTGTGTCACTACCTGGACATCCCCCTGCAGCACGGACACCCTGCGGTGCTGCGCCGCATGTTCCGGCCCTCCAACACGGACAAGCTGCTGGAGACGTTCGCGGCCATGCGCGCCGCCATGCCCGATATGGCCTTCCGCAGCACCTTCATCACCGGCC
The DNA here is from genome assembly GCA_964566325.1 of uncultured Anaerolineales bacterium. GTDB lineage: Bacteria > Chloroflexota > Anaerolineae > CG2-30-64-16 > CG2-30-64-16 > JALOOB01. Next base: position 7,368 of record CAZMIS010000188.1, on the reverse strand, counting down.
TGCCCGGGGAGACGGAGGAGGAGTTCGCCGGCCTGCAGGCTCTCGTCGAGGCCATCCGGTTCGACAAGGTTGGGGTCTTCACCTTCAGCCCCGAGCCCGGCACGCCCGCCTACGACATGCCCGGCGCGGTGCCCGGGGAGGTCAAGCAGGCGCGCTACGACCGGCTGATGGCGCAGCAGCAGCGCATCTCGCTCGCGCGCAACCAGGCGCAGGTCGGCCGGACGCTGGACGTCCTGGTGGAAGGCCACGGCGAGGCCGAAGGACTGGCGCCCGCCGGAGGTCGCGGATCCCGGAGAGGTCGGCGCGCGGCGCAACCGGTGTCGATCGGCCGCAGCTACCGCGACGCGCCGGACGTCGACGGCCTGGTTATCGTCCCCGGCCTGCTGCCGCTGGGGCGGCTGGCGCCCGTGCGCATCACGGGCGCGATGGAGTACGACCTGGTGGGCGAGGCGCTGGAGAGCTGACGCGGGGCCTGGCCTCCCCTGGGCGCTTCACTTGCGCGGCAGCGTCTTCAGGAAGGCGACGGCGCGCTCGACCTCGCTGAACCCGAGGGCCAGGTGCGTTGCCTGGCTTTCGATATTGTCGATCCCCGTGTCCGAAGCCAGCTCGCGGCACCCCAGGGCGGCCGCCCATTCCTCGACGGCCCGCACAAGCGCGCGGCCGGCCCCGCGGCGCCGGTGCTCCGGCGCAACATACAGCCCCTCGAGATAGCCCACCGGGCTGGTGGTCGCGCCACTCACGTAGTCGCTGCGCAGCGAGGCCTCCGCGAAGCCGGCAGGCGCGCCCTCTTCAGCGTACGCAATGTAGTTCACGTAACGGCTTGGATCGCGCAGGAACGCGGCCATCTCAGCAAGATGTTCCTGCCGGGTGGTGTCCGGCCACAGCGCCTCGCGCATCTCCAGCCACCCGGGCTGCTCCACCGAGCTGCACGATACGATCGTGAGTTTCAACGTGACCACTTCCCTTCTGCGGCGCAGATGGGCCGCGCCCGCCCTTCGAAGCATGCCACACCGCGCCCCGCGGCGCAACTGCCCCGAAGCGGCGGCGTGTTGCCGGCGATCCGTAACGGCGCGACAATGGCGCCGGGACCCATGCATTCGCGCCAGGCCGGCGGCCTGGCGGGTTGGAGGAAAGAAACATGAAACGTCGCACCTTCACTCCGGTGCTCTGCCTGTCCGCACTCGTCGTGCTGCTAATCGGCGTCGCGCCCGCGGCAGCCCAATCCGGGTCGCCCGCGGACTACGCTGCCCCGCGCCTCATCACGGTGACCGGCGAGGCCCAGGTCAAGGTGGCGCCCGACGAGGTCGTGCTCACGCTGGGCGTGGAGACCTCGGACCGGCAGCTGCGCCAGGCCAAAAGCCAGAACGACGAAAACGTCCGGAAGGTGATTGCCGCGGCACGGGCGCTGGGCATCGAGGACAAGGCCATCCAGACCGATCACATCAGCATCGAGCCCCGGTATCGGAGCAGCTACGAGCAGCGCGACTTCATCGGCTACTTCGTACGCCAGACGATCGCGGTCACGCTGGCGGACGTCTCCAGGTTCGAGGATCTTCTGACCGGCGTGCTGGATGCGGGCGCGAACTACGTGCACGGCGTCCAGTTCCGCACCACCGAGCTGCGCAAATACCGCGACGAGGCGCGGGCGCTGGCGATCCGTGCCGCGCGGGAGAAGGCCGCGGCGCTGGCCGGGGAGCTCGACCAGGCTATCGGGAAGCCCTGGTCGATCCGCGAGGAAGAGAGCGGGTGGTCGTCGCCCTACAATGCCTGGTGGGGCGGCAGCGGCATGGCCATGACGCAGAACGTCGTCCAGGACCTGGGGGGCGGGACCGTGGCGCCCGACGACTCGATCGCGCTGGGCCAGATCAGCGTGACGGCCAGGGTCTCGGTCAGCTTCGAGCTGGAGTAGGGCCGGAGCCGGGATCGCCGGAGCCGGAACGAACGGCCGGCGACACGTGCGTCCCGACCGCGTCGGCCAACAGCGTCACCAGCAGCCGCTGTTCGTACGGGAACGCATAGTGGATGGTGGCGTGGGGGTGGCGTTTGCCTGCCGCCTCGACTGCCTCACGGATCTCCGACTCGGTGTGTTGGTTGCCGCGCACCAGCATCGTGGGCGCCACCACCACCTCCTGCGCGCCCCCCGCCACCGCGCGGTCGATCGCCTCGCCGATCGCCGGCAGGCAGAACTCGTTGTAGCCGGGAATGACCGGGTAGCCCGTCCGCTCGGCCAATGCCCCGGCCAGGCGCTCCACCGCGACCTTGTAGGGGTCGTTGTCCGCCGTGCGCGGCCAGGTGGCGATTTCATTTTCCAGCTTCGCGCGCCACCGGCGCAGGAATCCCAGCCGCTTGATCGGCCCGCCGCCGAACTCCAGCATCATCAGCATGCCCACGCGCATGGGGGGATAGTCGGTCGCTGGCGCACCGTGCGCAGCGAGAACGACGGCGACACGCTCTGCGGTCTCGGTCATCTATGGTGACTCCTGGTGAGGTTTCCGCGTTGGGCGCGGCTCCTGGCGTGCCGGGGCCCCCTGCGGCGCCGGGAAAGTATGCCATACCGCGGCCCGGCGCACAACCTCATGAATTGACGACGCATGCCTCCGACGCTACACTGGACGGCAAACACGTGCGCAAGGAATGACCGATGAATGCCCGTGACCGCGTGCGGACCGCGCTGACGCGCGGACGCCCCGATCGTCTGCCCAAGGCGCTGGCCTTTTGGGAAGAGAATGTGCCCGGTCTGCCGGACACGGCCGAGCAGCTGCGGCTCGACGTGCGCTTCGTCGACTTCACGCCCCCGGACGATCAACAGGAGTTCCTGGGGTATCTGCGCGGCCTGCCCCCCGACGTGCACGTGGGCAACCTGCGCCAATTGCGGCCCTATCACCAGTGGGACTACCACCCGGAGCGCGGGCCACGCGGCCCCCTGTCCGCGGCGGAGACCCTTGCCGACTTCGCGGCGTACATCGTGCCGGAGGTGGTGGCGCCTGGTGCGCCCGATCAGCTGGCCGCCCAGGTGGTCGCGTATCACGCCCGCGGCTGGGCCGTCGCGGGCTCGCCGCCCCACCTCGGCGGCGAGCTGTTCGAAACCGCGTACCGCCTGCGCGGCTTCGACGTCTTCCTGGAGGATCTGCGGTTGCGCCCCGATCTGGCCCACTATCTGCTCGATCAGTTGGCCGCGCTCGCTCTCCACAGCGCCCTGATCCTGGCCCGGGCCGGCGTGGACGTTCTCCTGCTGGATGACGACGTGGCCATGGCGAGCGGCATGATCGTCGGACCCGCGACCTGGCGCACCTTCTTCAAGCCCCGGCTGGCAGAGATCATCCGCGCCGCGCGGGAGGTTGCGCCGGATCTCCTCGTGTTCTATCACTCGGACGGCGACTTCTCCCTGATCCTTGCGGACCTCGCGGAGATCGGGGTGGACGTGATCAACCCGATCCAGCCCGACTGCATGGACGCGGCCGCCATCAAGCGCGACTACGGGAATCACCTGGCGCTGTGGGGCACGGTCGGGACCGCGGCGCTGTGGGATCACGGATCGCCGGACGACATCCGCGCGGAGGTGCGGCTGCGCGTTCGAACGCTCGGCCCCGAAGGACTGCTGCTGTGCCCCGCGTACGACATCGACTTCGCACCGGTGGCGAACCTGCTGGCCTTCGCGGACGCGGCTGAAGAGGCGGGCGGCTGGTGAGGGGACCGGTGAGAATCGCAGGGGCCGGGCAATGGCGCCCGGTTCCCCCTGATGGCTGCCCCCGAAATTGCTGGAGGCGGCAGGCCGGTTTTGCCTCGTTGCGCCCGGCGTGCTATCCTGTCGGACCGCACGGCGATTAAGGGAGACAGAGATGGCGATTGCACGCGACGCAGTGGCGACGCAGGGCGTGGCCCCGGCAGAAGAGGATGTGGACCGCTTCGACGGTGGCCGGGTCGGCACGATCGCGGCCAGCCACGGGATTCACGACAGCTATACGGCCTTTTTGGCGCCCATGCTCATCGTGTTCAAGGAGACGATGGGCCTTTCGAACACCCAGGCCGGTCTGCTGTCGGTCTTCATGCAGGAGGCCTCGCTCCTTCAGCCGGTCATCGGCGGCGTGGCCGATCGTTTTGCGGCCCGTTACTTCGTCATCCTCGCGCCTGCCATCACCGCCATTGCCATGAGCCTGCTCGGCGTCGCCAATAGCTACGTGGCGCTGGCCGTGCTCCTCACCGTGGCCGGCCTCAGCTCGGCGTGTATCCACGCGGTGGGCCCGGTCATGGCGGGCAACGTGTCGGGCAAGAAGCTGGGCCTGGGCATGAGCCTCTGGATGGTGGGCGGCGAGACAGGGCGCTTCATCGGCCCGCTCGTCATCGGCGCGTTCATCCCGTTTGCGGGCCGGGATAACATGCCCTGGCTGATGCTGGGTGGCCTGCTGACCTCGGCCGTCCTGTTCTTCGCGCTGCCGGCCGACCGGCGCAGTGCGCAGGGGCTGGCGCGACGCGGCGCCTCGCTGCGGGAAGAGCTGCGCGGCAAGGAACAGATGTTGCTGCCGCTCATCGGCATCATGATCGTCCACGTCATCCTCAGCGCGTCCCTGGTGACCTATCTGCCGGTCATGCTCCACGATGCGGGCGAGAGCTTCTGGCTGGCCAGTGTGTCGCTTTCGGTGCTGCAGCTGGCCGGGGTCGTGGGTGCGTTCTTCGGCGGCACGCTCAGCGACCGCCTCGGACGGCGGCTGATGATCTTCATCGCCATCTTTCCGGCGTCCCTCCTGATGTTCGCGTTCCTCGCGGTGAGCGGTTGGCTGCGTTTTCCGCTGCTCGTGCTGCTGGGGCTGACCTCGCTCTCGATCACGCCGGTCATCATGGCGCTCGTGCAGGAGAGTTTCCCCAACAATCGCACGATGGCCAACGGCCTCTACATGGCGCTGAGCTTCGTCTTCCGGTCGATCGTGGTGTTGCTGGTCGGCTGGATGGGCGACACCTGGGGCCTGCGCACCGCGTTCGCCGTGGCCGCGGTCGTGCCGCTCCTGGCGCTCCCGTTGCTCAAGTGGCTGCCCGGGCGCAAGGCGGCCTGAGGTCTGAGGGCAGTCTTTATCTCAGGTAGTCGAGATACCGGTTCACGACCCTGAAGCCGACCGATTCGTACAGTGCGCGGGCGGGCGCGTTGGTTACTCCCGTCGAGACGGACACGCGCTCCATGCCCGCGGCCCGCATGCGGTGCATGCACTCCAACAGCACCGCACGCGTCAGGCCCTGGCGGCGATAAGCGGGCAGCGCGCCGACCGGGCCGAAATCGCCGATCCGGTTGAGGGGATCGAGCCAGCCGTTCACGTACGCGGCCGTAACGCCATCGGGCGCAACCGCGATCACGTCGAGCTCCTGCCGGTAGCTGGGCAGCCGCATCAGCGCCGCGTAATCGTCGGCGCTGACGTTGCCCACGGTCCACGGCTGCCACACGATGTGCTGGGCGGCCGCACGAGCGGCAATGTCGCCCGGCTCAGCCCGCACGCTGCGCACCTGGCAGCCAGAGGGAGCAAGTGGGGGCGGGATCGGCTCGTCCAGCCCGCGCAGCATGTTGACCTCAGCGAACTCGCCGCTGTACCGGAACCCGTGTTCCTCCAGGAACTGGATACGGCGGGCGTCGTCCTGCCGCGCGCCAGAAGCCAGGGGCCCGTCCCAGCGCCCCGGCTCGCGTTGGCGGAGCACGGCAAGCCGCGCCTCTGCCCAGGCCAGCGCCTCGTCTTCGATGCCCGACCACGCGTGCTCCGGGGCCACCTGGCAGTCGAACGACGGATCTTCTCCCAGGATCGCGTAACCTACCGGCCGGCCTGTCTCATCGTGCCAGAGCCGGATCGACTCCCGCGGATCCTGGTGGCACGCCACCATGAAGAACCACCACATCAGGTCGCCGACGTGAGGGTAGCGCCAGTCATCCGTAACCGCGCGGCCGGTCATCAACAGGTGGAGCATCGTCAAGAGATCCTGCTCGGACTCGTAACCCCGGGATGTCCACATCGCTCGTTCAGCCCCCTTTCGTGTTGTCCCGCAGACATCATATCACGTGTTTCGGATGCGCGGGCCTCCAGCATGTCCAGGTCGTGGTTGATGCGCCAGCGCCGGGTTGCACCGGTGCGGCGCGGGCACTATACTGCTGTTCGGGCGAATGCGCGCCTCACGCGTTGCTCCAGGAGATCTGCCATGACCATCCACGCACCGTCTCCCATGCGTGCCTTGCTGCCCATCTTCATTGCCCTGCTCTGCCTTCTCGCGCTCGCGCCCCATGCGTGTGCGCAGGAGGGTGCGCCGCAGGTGACCGTCCGGTTCGTAGTCGCTCCGGTACGCAGCGGGCCCGGCGCAATCCATCCGATCATCGGCCGAGCGACCCTGGGCCAGCGCTACACGGTCACCGGCCGCGATGCCGTGTCGCAGTGGTGGCAGGTGGACTTCGGCGGCAAGCCCGGCTGGATCTATGCGCACCTGGTCGACGCGGATGCTGCGGCGGCGAGCGTGAAGGTGACGACTGTGGTCGCAGCGCCGGCTGCAGCGAAGACGCCTGCAGCCACGCCTGCTGCCGCGAAGGCCCCGGCCGCGGCGCCGACCGCCGCGAAGACCACAACCCTCGCCGGGCAGCCACTCCCGTCCTACCAGGAGTCCGTCACGCTGGGCGATGGCACAACCTATCCGCTGCGCGGCCACACGATCGCGGGCTGGGGCTACGAGCTCGTGGACGAGTCGCAGGACTTCGACGTGCTTCTCAATCGGGACATCTTCGGCGTCTTCCTGAACCGGCTCTCTCCCGATCTGCTCAAGACGCATCCCAAGGGGGTGCGCGTCACCTTCCGCGACGCTGAGCCGGGCATCGATTATCCGGCCCGTTACCGCCATTCGGGCGGCTTCGGCGATGGCGAGAGCGCGTACGTCGTCGTCCACCCCTGCGCGACGACGCACGAGGAGCATAACAAGATCTGGCCGAACGAGCAGGTCAGCTGCGATGTCACGCTGGTCGCACCCGGCCCCGGCCTGACCGATATCACCGTGGCAGCGACAGCGCTCGGCTTCGCCAGGAGCATGCGCGGCGACAACGGCTACACGCCGGTCTACTCGGAGGAACCCTTCGGCCTCCTGGGCCGCGCGACGCGCGAGGCGGAGAGCGGGCAGTGGCGCTGGATCGATCCCTTCCTCCAGGTCGTGTCGCTCAAGCCGGTCGCCGCGGCAGCGCCCCCCGCAGCGGCTCCCGCCGCGAAGGGCCCGCTGCCGCCCGCCACCGGGCACATCGCGTTCACGCGCACGCGCGACCTGAACGGCCCGACCCCCGCCGGCCTCAGCGACATCGCAGTGGTCGACGTTCGTACGGGCGAGGTGCGGGTGGTTGCGCAGAACGGCCGCCAGCCTGAC
>CAZMIS010000187.1:0-8342 GCA_964566325.1 uncultured Anaerolineales bacterium | reverse complement strand
CACGATGTCCACGTTGGGGAGCGCGTCCAGCAGGCGTGTCGCGTCCGCCACATCCTGAAGCGTCGGCCGGCGCCGCTCGTCGGTGTCGAGATCGTATACGAACGGCAGGCCGCCCGCGTTGTGGAAACGCAGCGCGCCGTCGCCGGATCGGAAGGCCGAGGAGCCGTCGCGGTTGAAGAACTCCGTGTGCGGGGTGACGTTGCGCAGCCCCCACATGGCGGCCTCGCGCGGAATGTAGACGCGGTTGCCGTCCACGCGGCAGCCGTGTCCGTGCAACATCTCCACAGCGGGGGCGTATGTGAGCTCGATGCCGACCTCATCGAGGAGGCGGAAGGCCGTCTCCTCGATGAGATCGAGGTCCTGCGCCGATGATATCTCGAGACGATGAAGATTGGCCATGGATAGGATCCTTTCGAAGCACGGGTGACGAGGGCGTGGCGAGTAGTGTCCACCCGACGGCAAAAGTATACCGCGATGCGGCCGGAGGTGCAACGCGGCGGTTGGCCACCCACCCATAAGGGATTCCAGGTGCGCTGCCGATTCTCTTGCCAGAGGGATCGCAGAGAGGCCAAGACGCAGCTAAACTATCCTTCTCTCTGGGCGCTCTGCGTTCTCTGCGGCCAGAACATCATCCGGCGCCGGGTCAGGCTGCGACCGCGTCAGGCGCGGGATCCAGGCTCCCGGCAAGCCAGGCCGGCACGTCCGGCGGCGGATCGGGATGGCGGATGAGCTTCTGCCAGGCGTAGACGGCCAGCCCTGCCAGCAGGACCGCCGCGAGCGCACCCGGCGACCAGGGTCCCAGCGAGCCCAGCATCCAGCCGCCCAGCGGCGGCGCGATCACGCGCGACAGGCTCTCGAACGCGCTGGATGCGCCCAGCGCATCGCCCATCTCGTGCGGCGCCACGGCCCAGCTGGTCGCGCTGTTGATCACGGTGTTGAGCACGCCGGTGGTCAGCGCCAACGGCACCATGACGACCATCAGCAGGGGCACGCTGCCCGTGAACGCCCAGCCTGCCATGGCCACGGCCAGGATGGCGACCGACCACGTGATCAACGCGGCCTCGGGGAAGCGGCGGGTCAGCGGCCCGATCAGGCCGATCTGCGCCGCGATCGACAGCACCCCCTGGTAGGCCATCAGGTACGAGGTCACCTGCGCACTCAGCCCCAGGCGATTCTTGGCCCACAGGGTGAACAGGGCCATGAAGAGCGACGCCGCGAGCGAGACCACCAGGCGCACGGCCAGCAGCGGGCCGAGCCGCGGCCGGCCCAGCTTGCGGAACATCGCTGGGAGGTCGATCGCCGCCTGCGGCTTCCGCTGCGCCAGCTCCGCCCTGCGCTCAAGGGTCAGCGACTCGGGCAGCAGGAACAAGATCGTCGCGAGGTTCAGCGCTGCCATGGCGGCCGCCGCGAACGCGGGCACGTCGTAGCCCCACTGGCTCAGCACGCCGCCCAGCACGGGCCCGACGATGAACCCCAGGCCAAACGCCGCGCCGATCATGCCCATCCCCTGCGTGCGCGTGCTCGCATCGGTGACGTCCGCGATGTACGCCTGGGCCACCGTGATCATGCCGCCCGCCAGGCCGCTGACCAGGCGGGAGAGAAACATCACGCCCAGGATCACACCGTTCTGCAGTTCCACCGAGGGCGAAGGGCTCAGCAGGCCTGCGATCGCCCTGCCGGCCGGCTCTGCCACGCCCAGCAGGGCAAACCCGGCCGCGGTGCCCAGCATGCTCACGACCAGGACCGGACGCCGCCCGATACGATCGGAGAGGCGCCCCAGCAGCGGCGCACCCACGAATTGCGCAGCCGCGTAGGACGCCACCAGCAGCCCGACGAGGAAGTCGCTCGCACCGTACGTCGCGGCGTAAAACGGCATGAGCGGCATGATCAGGCCGAAGCCGAGCAGGACGATGAAGACGACCAGGAAGATGTTGATGAACCGGGCTCGTTGCACGGCAGCCTCACCAGTTGGACGGATCATGCGCCGCCGGAGCGCCGGCGGCGCGCAACGGCGACGACGATCACCCCGCGCACGGCAGCGCGGAGATGATCAGATCAGCCGCGGCTGACGGCGTCAGCCGGACCGTGTTGACCACCAGGTCGTACAGCGCAAGGTCGCCCGGGTCGGCATGGAAGTAACGCCGGACGAAGTCGACCGATGCCTGGTCGCGCCTGAGCACGATCTCCCGCGCGGCTTCGAGTGACAGCCCGGATCGCTCCGCGTGGCGGCGGACCCGCAGCTCCAGCGGCGCGATCACGCGCACGTGCAGCACGCCGGGCAATCCGCACAGGGCCGCCTGGCCGCCGCGGCCGATGATGACCACGTTGCCCTCTGCGTGCGCCGCGCGCATCAGGTGCCGCAGCTGCACCAGGGTGATCTGCTCCTGTGCGTTCAGCTCGGCCGAGACGGCCCACGCACCGGGATCGCCCAGCGGCGGCGCGAAGTTGCCGAAGAGGCGCTCCACGAGCGACCGCGCCCGGTGGCCCGAGTCGGAGAGGTCCACCACCTGCTCCGCAGGCAGACCGGCCTGGGCTGCCAGTCCCATCATCAGGTTCTTGTCGAAGTAGCGGTAGCCCAGCCGGTCGCACAGGAGCTGGGCGACCGTGTCGCCGTGGCTGCCGAATTGCCGGGAGATCGTGATGGTCGCCATGCGCCCTCCCTGGACGGATTGCGTGCGCTGCCAATAAAAACCGATCACGGCCCGTTCCTCGTCGCAGACCGGTTGTCACGCCCTGCCCCAAGTCTATCACGACTTCAGGGCTTTCCGGACATCCTGAATCGCGGGTGCACGAGACGCGCGGCGCCGCGTTGCACGCTGCCTCGCCCGGCGGTATACTGCTGTGCAGCAACACGCAGGAGGCGCCATGGAAGCCAGCACCATCCACACGTCACACCTGACCAAGTCGTATGGCAAGGCGCGGGGGATCGTCGACCTCGACCTGGCCGTGCGGCCCGGCGAGGTATTCGGTTACCTCGGGCCGAACGGCGCGGGCAAGACCACCACCATCCGCACCCTCCTCGACTTCATCCGCCCGAACACGGGCTCCGCGACCGTGTTCGGGCTCGACACGCACCGCGAGAGCCTCGCGATCCGGAGCCGGGTGGGCTACCTGCCCGGCGAGCTCAGCCTGTACGAGGGGATGACCGGCCGCGAGTTTCTGCGCTACATGGCCAACCTGCGCGGCGGCGTCGCCTGGTCGGGGGTGGAGGCGCTGGCGGAGCGCCTGGCCGCGAACCTCGCCCAGCCCATCCGCATCCTGTCACACGGCAACAAGCAGAAGCTGGGCCTGATCCAGGCCTTCATGCACCAGCCCGAGCTGCTGATCCTCGACGAGCCGACGCAGGGGCTGGACCCGCTCGTGCAGCACGAGTTCTATCGCCTCATCGCGGAGACGCGCGCGGCGGGCCGCACGGTCTTCCTCTCGTCGCACGTCCTGCCCGAGGTGGAGCGCACGTGCGACCGCGTGGGCATCATCCGCGAGGGGGTGCTGGTTGCGGTGGAGGACGTTGCCAGCCTCAAGGCCAAGGCGCTGCGCCGGCTGGAGATCCGGTTTGCCTCGCCGCCGCCCCTGGCGGCGTTCGAGGGCCTGCCGGGCGTGCGCGACCTGCGGATCGAGAACAGCAGCCTCCACAGCCAGGTCGCGGGCTCGCTGGATGCGATGATCAAGGCTGCGGCGCGTTTCGAGGTGCTGGATCTCGTCAGCACCGAGCCGAGCCTCGAAGAGATCTTCCTGACCTACTACGCGTGAGGGCCGCCATGCTCCGCAACATCTTCCTCAAGACCTTCTACGAACACCGCCGCGGGCTGCTCTGGTGGGCCGTGGGCCTGCTCAGCTACGCCGCCCTGATCGCGGGCTTCTACCCCTCGATCAAGCAGATGCCCGACATCAACCAGATACTCGAGATGGCGCCCAAAGAACTGATGGCCGCGTTCGTCGGGGACCTGACCGATATGACCTCGCCCGCGGGCTATCTGAACAGCCAGATCTTCTTCTTCCTCGGGCCTCTGCTGCTGATCATCTTCGCGGTCGGCAAGGGCAGCGCGGCGCTGGCGGGCGAGGAAGAGCGCGGCACGCTCGACCTGCTGCTGGCCAATCCCGTATCCCGCGTGCGCGTGGTGCTGGAGAAGCTCGCCGCACTCGTCGTGATGACGGTCGGGCTGGCGGCCACCCTGTGGATCGGGCTGGCGAGCCTGGCCGCGGTCGTCCGGATGGACATCAGCGCAGTCCGGCTTGCGGAGGCGACGGTCGGGTCCGCGCTGCTCGCGCTGGTCTTCGGCGTCCTGGCCCTCGCGCTGGGTGCAGCGACGGGCAAGCCGGGCGTGAGCCTGGGGGTGACCAGCGCGGCCGCGCTGATCACCTACCTGCTCAATGCGCTGGCCGCGGTGACCGATAAGCTGGAGCCATATCGCGTCCTCTCGCCGTTTTACTATGCCACCGCGGCCGATCCGCTCGTCAACGGCCTTCACGCGGGCCACACGGCCGTACTGGTGGGGCTGATCGCCCTCCTGTCGGCCGCGGCCGTGGTGCTCTTCAGGCGGAGAGATCTCGCCGTCTGAGGCTCACGCGGGGTTCAGCGCCCCTTCCGTCTCAGGCGCGCGGTGAACCACCACCCCAATGAGCGCGAGCAGGACGGCGGTCAGGACGGCCAACACCGCCAGCTCAGGCGCGACGCTCGCCAGCCCGCCACTTTCCTGCGTGATCTCGATCACCGGCCGGATCAGGTAGTAGGTCGGAAAGATGCGGGCGATCCACTGAGGGATCTCGGGAAACATGTAGATCAGGCCGGGCGCGTAGAGGAAGATGCCGCCCCCCTTCACCACGGTCATCAGCGTGTTCGAGTCCTTGATGAACGCGCCCCCCAGGATGCCGAGCGCTGCGGCCATCAGCGCACCCAGGGCCAGGGTGACGAGCAGCAGGGCCGGCTGAGGGCCCCAGGCCCGGTTGAGCAGCAGGGTGACGAGGGCCATGACCATGCTGAGGAACCATCCCAGCGCGCCCTTGGCCGCGAAGACCTCGCCCAGCGAAGCTGACGTCGTGGTGACCGCGCGCAGCGTGCGCTTCTGCTTCTCATCCACCATCAGGGCCGCGGGCACGACGCTGCCGCCCATGAGCATGGCCATCATGACGATGATGGGCAGCAGCCGCTTCTCCCACGGCAGGCCGCCCTCCGCGCCCACGATGTCGGTCGCGATCTCCACCGGCATTTCCTTGCCCGTCAGATCGCGGATCAACGTGGTGATCGCCGCGCTGGCGACCGCGCGGTTCTTGAGGGTGCTCTCGCCCCAGACGAACGCGGTCAGCGGCGCTCGCTCGCCGGCCTGCACCTGTGCGTCGAACCCCGCAGGCAGCACCACGCCCACATCCTCCATGCCCTGCGCGGTCGCGGCGCGCAGGGCCTCAGGCGAGGGGTAGACCCTGACATTCAGCGACGCAAGCGCGGCCGCGCGGCCCGTGATGGCGGACGCACCCTCGTCGGCCAGCCCCATCCGTGCCTTGCCCGAGAAGACCGTGCCGAACACCAGCGAGATGATGATCGTGAAGGCCACGGGCATGACCACCGAGAAGATGAAGAAGACGTTGCGCCAGCCCAGCCTGAGTTCCTTGCCGAAGAGCACGCCCACCCGACTGATGCTCATGAGAACCTCCTCCGCAGCGCCACGATGCCCAGGGCCACGAACAGCGCGGCGAACCCGACCAGCGCGACCAGGTGCAGGCTGATATCGCCCCATCCGGCCCCGAAATTGACGATCCGGTGCACCGCATCCACCAGGTAATAGGACGGCAGCGCGCGCACCCAGCCGCTGGCGAGGCCGGGCAAGGCCACGGCCAGGCCCGGCACCATCAACAGGACCAGCACCAGCATCCCGTAGCCGATCACCGACATGAAGTCACGCGCGGCCGAGGCGATCAGGAAGGCGAGGCCGGTCACCATGACCGCGCCCAGGAGGAGCACGAGCAGGATGAGGAGCGGCTGCCGGGAGAGCCCACCGGTGATCAACATCAGCAGCACCGACTGGCCGAACGCGAGCCCGACCCCGACGATCCCCTTGCTGATGAACAGGTCTGGCACGCGCACCGGCGTCACCAGGAGCGCGCGCAGCGTGCCGGCCTCCACCTCCGTCGTAATCAGGCTGGCCAGCCCGAGCGTCTCGATCAACAGGACGAACACCGCCAGCAGCGGGAGCATGCGGTGGCGCGGCGCGATCTGCCGGCCGGCCAGGTCGGGGCCCAGCACCTCCTCCTGCGAGTCGATGTCGAGCGCCTGCCCGCCGATGGTGAACGCCAGCTCCCGGATGAGCATCTGGTAGACCTCGCGCAGCTCGGCAGGCAGTTCTCCCGCGATGTAGAGGCGCACCTGGGGCTTGGCGCCCGCGGCCAGCTGCGCGGCCATGTCGGGCGGCAGCACGACGCCGGCCTCGAAATCGCCGGCCGCCACCGCGGCCTTCAGGGCCTCCTCCGACGGCTGGCTTTCGAGCTCGATGCCCTCTTCGGCCAGGGCCTCCACGAGGGCCGGCGGCATGACCGGGGCATAGATGCCGAAGGTCAGCTCGTCCTCCGCCTCCCGCGGCAGCAGGAAGTAGGCGGCCACGAAGAACACCAGGGCCAACACCGTGACGAACGCGTAGAAGCGGTCCTTGAAATAGAGGTTGACGTCCTTGGCGACGAGTGTCGAGATGCGTTCCGCGCCCGTGGCGCTGTGCGAGGCGGTCATGCGAGCCCTCGTCCCGTGATCTCGATGAAGATATCCTCCAGCGTCGCCTCTTCGCTGTGGACCGTGATCACCTGTTCCTGGCTGAAGAGCGCCTGCATCTCGGCCGCCGTCTCAGACCGATCGAGCACGATCTCGCGCTCGGCCAGGCTGCCATCGGCCGTCGCGACCTGTGCGCGCAGGCGGCGCTGGCCATAGCGCTGCTTGAGCGCGTGCGGCGTGTCGAGCGCGACGATCTTGCCCTGGTTGATGAACGCGACGCGATCCGCCAGCTTGTCGGCCTCCATCATGTCGTGCGTGGTCAGAAACACGGTCGCACCGCGTTGTCGCTCCTCCAGGATGACGTTGCGGATCGCGACCGCGGAGGCCGGGTCCAGCCCTTCGGTCGGCTCGTCGAGGAAGAGGATGCGCGGCCGGTTGACCAGCGCACGTGCGATCATCAGCCGCTGCTTCATCCCCTTGGAATACGTTTCCACCCGGTCCTTGCCCCGGCCATCCAGCCCGACGCGCGCAAGCAATGCCGCCGCGTCGAAGTCCTTCACGCCGAACAGGCGGGCAAACAGGCTGAGGTTTTCCAGCCCGGTCATCTGCTCGTAAAGGTTGGTGATCTCGAAACAGACGCCGATCTGGGTCTGCACCTGCTTGGGGTGGCGCGCCACGTCGAGGCCGAGCAGGGTCGCCCGGCCTGCCTTGGGGCGCAACTGGCCACTGAGCATCTTGACGGTGGTGGACTTGCCTGCGCCGTTGGGGCCCAGGAACCCAAGGATCTCGCCCTCGGCCACGGTGAAGCTGATGTGGTCCACGGCAGTGAGCTGGCCGTAGCGATAGACCAATTCTTCGGCGATGATGGCTGGCTGCGTCATGGTGCCTCCTGATGCGGGGACGCGCTGAACAAAAGGCGTATGCAGAGAAGGAGAGCCGAATTATAGCACGTCCGCCGCCCCTGTCCACTACCTGCGGATCGTCTTGCCGGCCTCCGCGCGCTGCAACAGCCCGCGCATGGCCTCCTCAGGCGCCGCACCCGCTGCAGCGCTGGCTGCCCCCGAGGCGAACCGGATCTGGCGATAGAAATACGATGTGCCGAAGCTGTCGGCCGCGGCATACACGTCGACGTACCAGCCGTACAGGTGGCCGTAGGAGGCGCCGCCCGGCAGCGCGTTGATCGTCACCCGATCCACCGCGCCCAGCAGGGGCGTGCCCCATTCGTCGTCGCCGGTGGTATCGAACAGCCCGGCCGCGTAGGAGTCGCCGGGCACCCCGCGCATCTGCCAGATGAGTGTCACGGGCAGGGTGACCGTCGCGCCGTTATCCGGCGAGAGCAAGGCCACGTTGGCGATGTCGAAGGTGCCGCCCTCCTGCGCGACGCCCGCGGTGTACGCGGTGATGTCCGGCCCATACCAGGCGTAGACGAGGTCGGGGTTCGTGTTGTTGGGCCCGAACAGCACGTAGTACCTCTGGCCCGAACTCAGCGAAGGCGCGTTGGTGAAGAGATAGCGGCCGTCGCTGCCCGTCAGGGTCTCGGCCACCGTGCTCCACGCGCTTCCGTCGAAGTGCCGCAGCGTCAGCGTGACGCCCGCGGCGGGCGCGCCGCCCACCGTGACGCGGCCGGTGATGCCCTGCGGCGCCGCGC
>CAZMIS010000186.1:0-8396 GCA_964566325.1 uncultured Anaerolineales bacterium | reverse complement strand
GCCATGGCCAGCTCGCCGTCCATCGTCGACTCGTAGCTGCTCCAGCCGGTCCAGCCGTAGCCGGATTCCTCGCCCTTGCTCATGCCCAGGGTCGCGAAGGCGGCATCGACCTCATCGCCGCCAGGCTGAATGCCGGGCTGATTCTGAGCCAGTTTCTTGAGGAAAAGATAGCCTGCGTTAGGAATGTCCTTCGTGTAGGCCGCGTCGGTGGTCCAGTCCTTGCCGTAGAACTCCTGGTAGTTCGCGGCCATCTGGTCGGCGTGCTCGACGATCAGGGCAATCTTGGCGGTCGTGCTCGAATCCGCGATGGGATCCTCCATGTAGAACTTGCCCTTGAGCTTCGGTTCGGTCAGCTCCCACCAGCTCTTGAGCGGGCAGCCATCCGGGTTGACTTCCTGGTTGTAGCCGATGACATCCACCGAGCGCCGCGACAGGGCATACGGCCGTTCTGCGCTGATGTCGGTCTGCACGACGCCGGCCGGGAGGTACCACCACAGCCACTGGTTGGGCATGAACTCCCCGTACAGCAGGTGGCCGTCGCTGTTGAACCAGACATCGCCGACGACGTTGCCGGCTTCCTGCTCGGCCTGCATCTTCACCGCAATGTCATCCGTGTCGCCGCCCTCGAGCGCGATGTCGGGGTACAGCTCGTTCCACTTGTCCAGCAGCTTCTCGAACTTGGAGGAGTTGGCATAGACGACCACCTTCCCCTCTTTCTTGGCGGCCGCTTCGATGGCCGCCCAATCCTCGTTGGCCGGCTGGTACGGGCCGACGCCGTTTGCCTTCGCCCATGCTTCCCCTGCAGTGAGCGTGGGTTCCGGCACGGCGGTCGGCTCGACCTTGGCCGGCTCAGCGGCCTGCGGGGCCGCAGCCTGCGGCGCAGGTGTGGGTGCTCCGCCGCAGGCGGACAGCACCATGGTCAGAACGACGAAGATGATCCCGAACCATTTGGACGCTTTCATTTGTCCTCTCTCCTTGGGGCTTGTGATAGGAAATGGCACCACCTGGACTGATTGTGCTGTTGTCCCGTGAATCCTTCTCCTCCTTTGCCGGCGCGGCTATCATGCCGTAGTCCGGCTCTCGTCAGATCGTCCCCTCCCCGGAGACGATCATATTGCCGCTCGCTTTTTCGTAAAGGTTGAGGGTCCTTGGATCGAACGAAAGCCAAATCTTGTCGTCGAGGCTGATCGTGCTGATGCCCATGACCCTGGCCGTGATCTCCGTCTCCTGCCGCTGCGCGATGATGGTCGAATCGGCTCCGGCCGGGAGCACGGAATACGCGGCGAACTCGACGGCGCCCGACACGGGCGTGGTGGAGATCACCACGTCCTCGGGCCGCACGGCGACGATGACATCGCCGGTGGAGCCGTGGGTGTCGACCGCGATCCGGAAGCTTCCCAGGTTCACGCTGTGATCGCCGTCCACGACGCCCTCCAGCAGGTTCACCTTAGGATTGCCGATGAAGTCGGCCACGAACAGGTTCGCGGGGAAGTGATAGACGCGATCGGGCGTGTCCAGTTGCTGGAGGACGCCCTCCCGCATCACCGCGATCTGGGTGGACATGGTCAGCGCTTCAACCTGGTCGTGGGTGACATAGACGGTCGTCGCGCCGGAGACATGGTGCAGGTGCTTGATCTCGGCGCGCATGTCCATGCGGAGGCGTGCGTCCAGGTTGGACAGCGGCTCGTCCATCAGGAAGACCTTGGGGCGGTAGGCCAGCATGCGGGCCAGCGCAATGCGCTGTTGCTGCCCGCCGCTCATCTCGCGCGGGTAACGGTCCGCATAGCCCGTCATCTGCACCTCGGCGAGGGCTTCCCGTGCCCGCGTCTCGATCTCGCCCTTGGGCTGTTTCTGGATTTCCAGCGCGAAGGTCATGTTCTGCTGGACCGTCATGTGTGGCCAGAGAGCATAGTTCTGGAAGACCAGCCCCAGGTCGCGTTTGCCGGGAGGCAGCGAGATGCCCTGATCGTGCGAGAAGACCAGCTTGTCGCCGATGTAGATTTCACCTCCGTCCGGGTCCTCCAGGCCGGCCAGGCAGCGCAGCAAGGTCGTTTTGCCGCACCCTGAGGGGCCAAGGAGCGTCAGAAAGTGGCCGGGCTCGACCGTCAGGCTGACGTTATTGACGGCGACGACGTTTCCAAAGCGTTTGATGAGGTTACGAATCTTGATGGATGTTGACATGATTGCCTCTCGCTTACATTCCTAGACCCTTCTTGAGACTGCCGCCCCGGATTCGACTGATGATGAAGTAGCCGACTGCAACGAGCGCGATCAGGATCAAGATGACGGCGTTGGCCATCTGGGCGTCGCCGTTTTCGGTGTAGAACATGGTTTGGCTGGCCAGCACCTGGGTTTTCGGCGTGACCAAGAGGATGATGAGTGACAGCTCACGCATGGTGGTGATGAACGTCAGCAGGAAGCCGGCAACGAAACCGCTGCTGGTGAGCGGAAAGATGACTCGCCTGAAACGCTGCCAGACGTTGGCGCCGGAGACCATGGCGGCCTCCTCCAACTCCCGGCCCACCTGCATCATGGCCGACACCCCCGAACGCGACGAGTAGGGGATGTGTTTGGCCACCGACACGACCACCAGCAGGGCGAACGTTCCGTAGAGTGCGGGAATCGGACCCAGTGGCTTGATGAACATCGCGATGTAGACTGCGCCGAAGGCGATGCCTGGGATCACATAGGGCACGAAGGCCAGTTGCTCGACCATCTTGCTGAGCCGGGTGCCGCGGCCCTTGACGATTGCATAGCCAAGGATGATGCCCAGGAGCGCTGTGAAGAAGGCCGTCCAGATCGACAGCCGGATCGAGTTCCAGGCGGTCATGTAGATCTTCGGGTTGCGCAGGACTCCTGGCTCGCCGTGGTTGTAGATCGTGCCCCGCTCCCCGATCCAGTGCTGCAGCGAGAGGTTGCTCAGACTGTAGTTGCCGTCCTGCAACATCACCGTGGAGTAGACCAGCAGGCCCAACGGAACGACGATGACGAGGATCTGGAAGAGAATCACGGCGATCATCACGGCCCGCTTCAGCCTGCCCAGCTTGTTCACCTGCGCCACGAAGCCGCGGCCGCCGATCGTCTCGTAGCTCTTACGCGTGCCGACCAGTTTCTGATTGACCCAGATAATGCTCATGGACATCATGACCAGGACGATCGCCAGGACAAAAGCGTCCGCCTTATCGCCAACGCCGATGCTGCCGCGGATCATGGTGGCCACGACGTAATAGCGGACCGGTGTCCCGAGGATGTTGGGCCCGCCGAAGGTGCCCAACACCTTGGAGAAGGTCATGATGAATCCCGACAGAATGGCCGGCAGGACGAGGGGGAAGGTGATCTTGCGCAGGATGCGCCAGCGGCTGGCGCCCGCCAGTTCCCCCGCCTCTTCCAGGTTGGAATCGATAGACATCAACGCGGCCGACACGAAGAGGAAGAAGAACGTGTAATAGTGCAGTGCGCTGCAAATGATGATGGGCACCGGCCCGTAGGAGAGCCAGCTCGGCGGACTCTGTCCGACCAGGTACTCGTACACCCCCGGTGTGCCGCCGGAGAGGCGGTTCTTGAAGAACACCAGCCATGCCTGCGCCAGGGTCCAGGAGGGCATGATGTAGGGGATCACGGCCAGCTGGTTGATGAGCTTCCTGCCCGGCATGTCGGTGCGGACGACCAGCCAGGCGAGGGTGCCGCCGATCAGGAGCGCAAGGAGGGTGGCCCCGATTGCCACGGTCATGGAGTGGCGCAGCGGGGTGTACATGTAGATCTTCCCGAAAACGCCCGTCAACATCCTGACGTAATGAAAGGCGGTCAGTTTGCCGACCTCGGCGTCCGGGACGCGCGTCAGGTCATGAGGCTGCCAGGTCACCGTGGTCTCAACCATGCGATAGATCGGGATGATCACCAGGTAGAACATGACGACCAGCATGATCAGCGACAGGACGACCCGGGGACTCGTGATCCAGCGGATGAAGCGCCGGCTGGCAGCCAGCAAGGGCGTGGAGCGAGATCCGGCAGTTGGTGCTGATACGGCCATATCTATTCTCCCATGAGAGAGTGGAGCCTATTTTCCATCCAGTCCCGATGCGGCGCGCAGCCGTTGCATCCGTTCCAGCGCGGCCAGGCTCTCCTCCGGCCGCGCCATCGCGACCGCCAGGATCAGCGCATTCAGGATCGCCATCGGCACGGTCAACGAGTGGAAGGTGGAGACTGGCCCGCGCCGCGCCGCGAGGACCACGTCCACCTGGTCCTGCAGCGAGGCGCCCAGGATATCGGTGAGCAGGATCGTGCGACAGCCGATGGCGTGCGCGTGCTCGGCCACCACCCGCAGCTCGCGGTTCATGTGGTTGAAGCCGGCGAGGACAAGCACGTCGGTGTTCTCCAGCAGCTGCAGTTTCTCGACCAGGTTGCGTCCCGATTCGTTCATGCTCAGGCAGAAGATTCCGAAGCGGCGCAGGCGCAACTCCAGCAGGTAACCGAGAACGGCTGACGGCCCGCCGGCGTAGACGAAAACCCGTTTGGCGCCCAGCAGCAGCGCCACCGCGCGGTCGAAGTCCTCGGCCGAGACACTGCGGTTGGCCTCGGCCAGGTACTGGATCTCCATGTTGAGGACTTTCGAGAGGATGTGGCCCTGGTTGTGCGCCAGCTCGGCCAGCTTGTGCTGCAGCCGCGCCGCAGGGGTGACCTCACTGCGGTAGACGGACTGGAGCGCACGCTTGAGCTGGGGAAAGCCGTCGTAGCCGATGGCCTTGGCGAAGCGAACGACGGTCGCTTCGCTGACATCCAACTGGGAAGCCAGGTCAGCGGCCGAAAGGAACGCGGCCTCGTCGTAGTGCGACAGCAGGTGGGACGCGATGCGGCGCTGGCT
This sequence comes from uncultured Anaerolineales bacterium, assembly GCA_964566325.1. Classification (GTDB taxonomy): domain Bacteria; phylum Chloroflexota; class Anaerolineae; order CG2-30-64-16; family CG2-30-64-16; genus JALOOB01. The sequence goes on along the minus strand of CAZMIS010000186.1, from coordinate 3,535 downwards.
CTTGGACAGCCCTGGCATGCGTTCTTCCAGCCTCTCGCGAAGGCTATTGAGTTCCTCATCCATTGAGGCCTCTTTGTCGCCCAACAGGATCGATCGGTGGCTTTGTGTCGCGGAGTACTATGCAAGACAATACTGCAAAACGCTACAAAATGCAAGTCAGATTTCACCGGACATGCTGAAGTTGCGCGATATTTAAGGTTCGGGGCGGGCAACGAAGGGTGTGATATTACGCCTTGCCGCCCGATCAGCGCGATAATGGGCGATGGAGGACTGGAGAAGAATGACACAACCGACGCGGGACAGCGGCCCACGCCTGCGGGACATCGGTCTGGCGTTGCTGATCTCGCTGATTGCACTCATCGTGCTGCTCCAACTGGGCGATGTAGTGAAGCTGGCGGGAGCGGCGCTCTATTGGCTGCCGGCGCAGTTGGGCCTGGTTGAGCAGGCGCAGCCCGCTGACGTTTGGCGGCACGACCTGCAGACGCTGCCCGAGGGGTTGGACTTCTCGGCGGCCGGACGCTATGCGATCTACACGGCGGACTATGACCTGTTGATGATGTCGATGACCATGCGCGAGACGCGGGACGCGTCCTGGATGGTGCTGACCGAGGCCGCCACCGGCCGGCGGGCGCCGCTGCAGTGGATCGACCGCGGGATGCGCATCTACGACAGCCATCTGGCGCCTGGACGGCCCGTGTTCAGCGTGGAGATCGCGCGTCCGGGCATCTATACGCTGAAGGCGCCCCATCGCCCGGCCGAGATCGCGATCGTGCGCGACTACGTGACGGGCAACGAGGGCCGCATCGCAGCTGTCTTTGCCCTGGAAATAGCGCTGCTCCTCGCGCCGCTGGGCGTGTTGGTCGGCCGGCCATACCTCCGGCAGTCGCGCGCACTGGCCGCCGCACGCCGTGCGAGGCGCGAGGAGGTCGATGAAGCGTTTCGTGTGGTCAGGGATCGACGCCGGACGCATCGCGACGACCCGGATGCGCCCTACCGGCCGAAGCACTGATCGCCGCCTTCGCTGCACCGGGGTCCACCCCGGTGCAGCGACCAGCATCCAGCATCCGGCACCCGGCATCCAGCAGGGAGTCCGCCATGTCCGCCACGTCTTCATCGTCCACACGCAACTCGGCCATCGCCTGGCCTGCCGGCGCGGCGTGGAACCAGCCCTTTCTGCGCTTCGGCCATGGAGGTGCGGGAGCTCACCTGCCGCCCAACACCTTGGCCTCCCTCGTCCTCGCACTCGAGATGGGCGTCGACGTGGTGGAGTTCGACGTGCGACCCTGCCGCGATGCCCTGGTCCTGCTGCACGACGATGAGTTGGCCGGGTTTGGCGGCGCGCCAGGGCTTGCCAGCGAGCGGACCCTGGCCGAGCTGCGCGGCCTGCCAACCGGCCCCGACAAGGAGATCCCAACCTTCGAGGCCGCGCTCGACCTGCTGCGGGGCCGCGCGCTCGTCAATGTCGACTTGAAGGGGACGGGCTACGAAGAGGCGGTGGTAGAGCTGGTGGCCGCAAAGGGGATGGCAGGTGACGTGCTGTATAGCTCCCTCTATGCGGACAGCTTGCGCCGGGTTCGCGTCCTGGCGCCGATGGCGCGCCTCGGGCTCTCCTACCCGGAGGACCGGGGCAATGCGATGGGTAACCCGCGGCTGCGACACGTGGTCAAGGGGGCGCTGTCACTGATGCGTCTCACGCTGCCGCTGCGCATCCTCGGCATGATGGCCGGGGCGGGCGCAAACGCGGTCATGCTGTACCACAAGGTTGTAGCGCGGCAGTGCGTCCGAACCGTCCAGGGTGCGGGCGGGCGGGTGTTCACCTGGACCGTGGACACACCTGAGCGGATGCGGGAAGTGCATGCCTTGGGCGTCAACGGGATCACGACGAACCGGCCGGACCTCTTCGCAGGACTGACATAGCCGGGGCACGGCGCCTGTCGCCGCTTCCGAGGAGGCGCTCGGTCTCACCTGCGTCGCGACCGCTCCCCGGCTACGCCGGGATCCTCATCGGCGTCCCCGTCCGCCGCAGGCGGAGGAAGCAGCCCGCGCTCGGGCGGCGCGGCAAGCAGCGCCAGTTGATGCTTCACCGCACAAACGATCGCCTCAATTCCGCGGGCGAGCCACTCCTGGATCACGGCCGACAGGCCCGACGTCTCGTCGAGGACGCGCTGGATGTTCGCAGGGAAGACGTGTTCCGGCTGATCCCCGGGCGCGCGTGACGGGTCTGCCTGCGTGGGGCGCGGCCGGCGCGCCTTCGGTGGGGAGGCTCTCTTCGGGCTTGTGCGCCGGGTATCGTGAGTCACGGTGCTCCTCCGCGCGGGTCTGTGCGAAGGTCATTATAGAACACAAGTTCGCCAAGAGGCAAATTGCCGGTGGTTGGCGCCCATTGTAGGGGCTGACCTGTGTGTCAGCCCTATGGTCATTGGACGGTGATGTCTGGGGGGTTGCGGCGGCGTCAATCGGCCGGGGGGTCAGATTCGGTGGCTACGGAGCGGATGGCCTGGAGCGCAGCGCGCCACACGTCGAGGACGCGCTCCTGGGCCTGTGGCGGCAGCTTCTCCACCTCCAGCGCCAGCGCGCGGATCGCGGGAAACAGGAGCGGCTGGTCCGGATTGGGCTCCAGATGGCCGGCAAGCCGGAGCACCTGTTCCGTGGGCACCCCGAACAACGCGGCCAGGTTGCGACAGGTTTCCAGCCCTGGTCGCTGCCCACGGATGATCAGCGACACAGTGCTCTTGTCCACACCGGCGCGGCGCGAGGCCTCGGCCCACGACAGGCCGCGGGCCGCGCACTCATCGATGATCCACTGTCCCAGGGCCGACGCTGCACGCTCTGCCACGATCCCCTCCGCATTTGCTGAGTCCCACCTCCAGTATAGCACTCCCACGAACGCCGCGCCACTGCGTGCAGGAGTTGGTTGCCCCATCGTTGCCTTGGACTGTACACAACTTGACATTCGTTGAATATTGACGTACGATCTAGAATATAGGTTCTACTCAGATTCACGCGCTGCGCGGTGGGTTGCAGATGCGAGGGATGAGGGGCGGCAATGGGTGACGAGGGCAAGGTCACGCTGAAGGGCCAATTGGCGGAGATGCGCGCAGAGGGGTCCAGCGACGCCGCGGAGACGGGCAGCCACGTGGTCGCGGTGCTGGTGGGGGACGAAGATACCGGCGGACGCTGGGAACTTCTCTTTCCGAAGGAGCACGTCGCCGAGGTGCTGCGGCAGTGGCAGCTCGCCAGCGGGGAACTGGCGGTGGCAGTCGAGGGCTGGGTGCACGGTTCGCAGGTCGCCGGGGCGCGCGATGACGCGCTCGGTAAGCCCCGCCGCCACGATGTGCCGCTGCGCGATGGCCAGCACCTCGGGACGGTCCAGGATTTCCGCCACCAGTTGCGGGTTGGCCCTCGCGAAGGCGATGGAGTAGGCGCCCGAGCCGCCGCCCACGTCGAGCATGCGGCGCACGGAGGCCGCGTCGAGCGCGCCGACCACGGGCGCTGTCCGCTCGGACAGCGCCCGTGGTCGGCGCGCTCGACGCGG
>CAZMIS010000185.1:0-8415 GCA_964566325.1 uncultured Anaerolineales bacterium | reverse complement strand
GACGGCCAACCCTTGTTCATCCAGTAGCCGTACTTGTCCACATCGGACTTGAACTTCTCGTTGACAACCTCGGTCGCGCCGAAGCCGTAGAAGTGCGGGATCTTGTACTTGGCCGTGATCTCCATGCAGGAGACGGCCACGGAGCTGTGCCAGTTGAGGATGCCGGCCTGGATGCCATCCTGAACCACGGCCTGCTCGTATGCCTGGGCAGACTTGGCCGGATCGGACTGGGAGTCGATCCACACGGGCTCGATCTTGTAGTGGCCGATCTGCCAGTTGATCTTGTCGAAGGCCATCGTGGCAGCGCCCTTGAATTCCTGCCCGGTGCGGGCGGATGGGCCGCTGAACGGGCCAAGGATGCCCAGCTTGAAGACTTCGGTCGCTGCTGCTGGGGCTGGCGCTGCGGCCGCAGGGGCCTCAGCCTTCGTCGGCTCGGCAGCGGGCGCTGCGGCTGCCGGGGCCTGGGTGGCAGCAGGCGCTGCTGGTGCAGGGGCCTGCGGCGCGGGGGTCGCCTGGCCACCGCATCCGGCAACTGTGAGTGCCAGGATCAGGATCAGAAAGACGGGGGCCAATTTGCCGCCGAGCTGGCGGTTTCCATACGACATCTCGATTTCCTCCTTGAAATAGGGCCGTTGTGACGGCGAGTTCGAATTGTTATCTTCGGGTTGGCGCTCAGATATGATAAGTACCCGACTCCTTTCTGCGTCGAGACGGCGCAAAAACAGAGGCCTCGACATCCCAGGCTTGGGTTGTCGAGGCCTCTCCGCGGAAGCACATCACTGTCATTGAAGCGGGCGGTCTGGCTCGATGAGATCCGGAGATCTCTTCTCACAGTTGCGGGACAGCACCGGCCTGTTGCACAGCATGGCAAGTCACCGGATTTCGCCCTCAGTCAGTTGGTTGTGTGGTTGTGCTCCTCAGTTCTCCTCGCCGGTGCATCGAGTGTGATATATCAACAGTATATCCAGATCGCGGGATTTGTCAATCCCCAAACTGCGGCTTGCCAGGTCCGATTGTCGGCTGCAGAGACTTGGCGTGAGAGAATGGTTGTAGGTACGTTGCATTCAAGAACGCTTGTAGAGACGTTGCATGCAACGTCTCTACGGAGCGATGCGTCCACTGCGGCTCTCGCCACATCCGCAACACTCTAGACCGCGAAGCAGCTGGCGTAGATCTGCTCGTAGCTCTTGCGGGTCAGATCGCGCGGGTTGCCGATCGTCTGCGGGTCATTGAAGGCCATGTCGACCAGCATCTGCATGTCCTCTTCCTTCACCCCCAGCTCCCGCACGCTAGGGATCTCCAGCAACTCCACGAAGTCGGTCACGGCCTCCACTGCGGCCTCGGCCGCCTCGAGGGTCGTCATGCCCCAGGTGTTGACGCCCATGGCCTGCGCGATGCGCCCGTACTTGACCGGCTCGCCGAGGTAGTTGTAGGCCATGACCGGTGGCAGCATGGCCGCAGTGAGTACGCCGTGCGGCAGGTCGTAGTAACCGCCCGCCGTCTGGCTCATCGCATGCACCGCGCCCGCGCTCTCGGTGCCGTACGACATGCCGGCCAACATGGCCGCCATGGCCACCTTGTAGCGGGCCTCCTGGTTGTGCCCCTGGGCGAAGGCGATGGGCAGCCACTGCGCCAACGTCTCGATGGCCCACAGCGCCACTGCATCGGGCCACGGCTGAGCATAGGCACAGGTGTAGCACTCGATCGCATGCGTCAGCGCATCGAGGCCGGTGGAGGCGGTGATGTGCGCGGGCATGTCGAGCATCAACAGGGGGTCGATGAGCGCGACATGCGCGGCGATCAGGCCGGTGCCGCCCGCATTGTACTTGATGTGCCGGGCGGGATCGGTGATGACCGACCACAGGGTGACCTCGCTGCCGGTGCCGGCCGTCGTTGGCACGGTGATCAGGGGCGGGATGCGCTTCTTGATCGGCTGGGGGTCGGCCCATTCGTACTCCAGGATGGAGCCGCCGTTTTCCACGACCACCCCGATGGCCTTGGCGGTGTCCATCGGGCTGCCGCCGCCCAGGCCGATCAGGCCGTCGCAGCCTTCGGCCTTGTACAGCGCGGCTGCATCGTCGACCAACTTGATGGGAGGATTCGCGATGACGCCGTCGAAGAGCAGAAAGTCGACGTTGTTCTGCTCGAGGACATCGGTGACACGCGCCGCGATGCCGGCCTTGACCAGGCCCTGGTCAGTCACCAGCATCGGCCGCTTGCAGCCGAGCGCCTTGATCTCGTCGGCCAGGCACTCCACTGCGCCGGGCGCATGCTTGACGACGGTGGGGACTTCGAACGAACGCAGGTTGACCATACCGTGAGTCTCCTTAGTACAGAATGGTTCTGAGCATGGCGGCACGGCACACCTTGTGACGCCCCGCGCCGCCACGAATCTCGCAGTTCAGCTCCCCGCAACCTCGATCTGGGCCACGGAGTCCAGCACGACATCGGCGTGTGCGGCCAGGGTCGCGCGATCGCTGGCGCCGGTGAGCACGCCCACGACGAGGCCCGCACCGGCTCGCCGCCCCATGAGGAGGTCGAACACGGTGTCGCCGACCATGGCCGTTCGCGCCGCGGGCACGTCGAGTGCCCGGCATGTCGCCAGGAGGCGCTCGGCCGCGGGTTTGCCCGGCAGGCCGTCATCGCCACAGATGAGCCTGTCGACCAGCTGGTCGACGTTCAGCAGGCGCAACGTGGCCTCAGTGGCCGCGCGGTCGTCGGTCGTATCCACTGCAACGCGGGCGCCGGCCCGCCGCAGCGCAGCAAAGAACGCCACCAGGTCGGTGGTGGGGCTCACCAGCCCGGATAGGGCGCCAGGCGCCAGGACGGACTGCCACGCGGTGCGCACGGCCGCCTCGGCCAGGTGCCAGGGCTGACCGTGACGGTACAACGTCGCGGCCAGGATGGTCAGGCCCTGTTCCGTGGTGGCCATGGCCCATGGGCCGTGAGGATCCGTCCACCGCCGTACGGGATCATAGCCCATGGCACTGAACAGGTCGGCTGCCAGCGCCGCACCCTGTCCGGTGTGCGGCGCCAGCGCCTCCACCGTCCCGATCAGCAGGTTGCCCCACATGGCATCGAAATGGAGCAGGGTGCCGTCCTTGTCGAACACCACCAGGTCCGCATCGAAGCGGAGGTCACCCGCAATCAGGAGCGCCACTAACAGTGTCCTTCCTGTTCAACGGACTACTTCATTGCGTCCAGGGCGGCCTGGGCTTCCTTCGCAGCCTCTGCCAATGCGTCGGCTGCGGGCAGTCCCTCGATCTGCACCTTGTCGCCCGCCTTGTTGATCGCATCCAGGATCTTGCCGCCCGTCGGATCGACGAACGCAGACACGGCGTATTCGAGCTGCGCCGGCGGCACCAGCTTCTCGGGCTGGGTCTTGGCAGCCTCGACCAGGACCGGCGAGGTTGCCGCGGACAGGCGCATCGGCAGGTAGCCGGTGCGGACCGACCATTCGGCGGTCATGTCGGGCTGGGTGAAGTACGACAGGAACTTGAACGCGGCCTCCTGCTGCTCGACTGATGCGTCTTTCAGGATGATCACCTGGTGGCCCAACGCGCGTGGGCTGGGCGGGTTATCGTTCCAGCCGGGCTGGATGTGCGCTGCGATCTTGGTGAAGTCCAGATCGCCCTGGTCGCCGCTGGAGCCGACATAGCCGCAGGCCCGGCCTTCCATGACGTCCGCGATCGTGTCGTACCAGTAGGCCCACCCCTCGCCGCCGTAGTGGATGCGCATGATCTTATCCTCGTGGATCCACTTGCGGAAGCTGTCCCACACTTCGATCCAGACGGGCTCGTTGATGAGCACCGTCTTGCCATCTTCCGAGAGGATGTCGCCGCCGGCAGCAAGCACGGCATCGATCATATTGTTCGAGCCGACTTCCCACATCGGCTCCCAGCCGTAGCGCTTGACCTCTCCACCTTCCACCACGGTGCATTTCGCCGCAGCTTCAGCCAGGGTCTGCCAGCTCTTGAAGGCCTGCTCGGGGTCGATCCCCAGCTCCTTGAAGATGTCACTGCGGTAATACATCACCTGGGTGGTGCCGTAGAGCGGGATGGAGAGCTGCTGGTCGCCGCGCTTGCCCAGGTTGGCGAACGCAGGGGCCAGGTCGTCCAACGGGTAGTTGTACTTGCCGGCCATGTCGTTCAGGGCCACAGTCACACCGGCATCGATGAAGGCGGCCACCTTCTCGCCCTTGACCAATGCGACCGCCGGCGGCTTCTTCGCGGCAATAGCGGCCTGCAGCTTCTGCTGGGTGGTGTCGTAGTCAGGCGACACCACCGGAATGACCTTCACTTCGGTCTGCGACGAATTGTAGCGATTGATGAAATCGGTGACCACTTCGCCCAATTTGCCGCCCAGCCCGTACCAGAACTCGATCTCGACCGTCTTGGCCGGGGCGGGGGCTGCTGTCGGCTGCTCTGCCGCAGGCGCGGCTGGCTGTTGGGCAGCCGGCGCCGCGGGAGCGGCCGGCGCCGGAGCCGGCGCGGGAGCGCAGGCGCCCAGGACCATCGGCACGATGATGGCAATCGCCATCAGCCATCGGAACCCTTGTGCGGACTTCATTTCTCCCTCCTTTGGGATATCACGGTAACACGGACAGACACACCATGGGATAACAAACCCTCGACTGGGTGCAGGCCACCTCCTTTGCTTCAGACTAGCCCTTGATACCGGCGGTCGCAACGCCTTGCACGAACCAGCGCTGTGCGACGATGAACAGAATCAACAGCGGCAGGATGGCAACCGTGTTCGCAGCCATGATGAGGTGCCAGCGAATGCCGTAGTACCCCTTCTCGATGAAGAAGATGGTCAGGCCGATGGTCAACACGCGCATCTTCGGGCTGCTGGTGATCAACAACGGCCAGAAATACGAGTTGTAGTACTGCACCAGGTCAAAGATGGTGAAGGTCAGCAGGATCGGCTTGCTCAGGGGCAGCACGATCTGGGTCAGAAGGCGCGCATGCCCCGCGCCGTCGATCTTGCCTGCGTCCAGCAGTTCCTTCGGCAGGCTCATGAAGCCCTGCCGGAACAGGAAGATGCCGAACGAGCTGACCGCGCTGGGAATGATCAGCGCCTTGAAGCTGTCCAGCCAGTCCAGCTCGGCCAGGATGATGTAGCTTGGCACGTAGGTGACCACGGCCGGGATCATCAGGCTGGAGAGCGTCACGAAGAACAGGGCGTTGCGCCCGGGAAATCGGATGAATGTGAACGCATAAGCCGCCAGGCACGCGACGATGATCTGCAGTATCAGCACGCTGATGGCGAGGATGCCGCTGTTCAGGAAGTAACGCGTGAACAGCGGTTCAGCCAGCCAGAACTCCTGGAAGTTGCTCCACTGGATCGTCTCCGGGATCAGGCGGAAGCGTGCGGTGCGCAGCTCATCGGACGTCATCAGCGCACGCGTCGCCATCCACAGCAGCGGGAAGGCAACGATCAGTCCTGCGACCAGGGTGGTCAGGTGCATCGCGACTCTTGCCGCGATCTGGCTGGGGCGCATTCGTTTTCGTTTCTCGTTCATCTCATGCGCCTCCTAGCTGTAATGCACCCAGCGGTTGGCCACGCGAAACTGGACGAACGTCAGGAGCAGCAGCAGGACCAACAGGATGATGGCCACAGCTGAGCCGTAACCAACCTCGAAGAACTGGAACGCGTTCTGATACAGATAGTAAACGATCGTTCGGGTCGCGTCGCCCGGCCCACCCTGAGTCAGCACGCGGATCTGATCGAATGCGTTGAACGCGCCGATCAGCGACACCACCATGATGAAAAACGTCATCGGCGACAGCAGGGGCAGAGTGATGTTACGGAATTTCTGCCAGTTGCCCGCGCCGTCGATCTCTGCAGCCTCGTACAGCTCGGTGGGGATGGTCGTCAGGCCTGCCAGGAAGTACACCATGTTGTAGCCGGCCGTCTTCCACACCGTGAAGATGATCAGTGACGGCATGGCCCACAGGCGAAAGACGCCCTGGCCGCTGCCGATCCAGTCGATCTTGTTCACGCCGAAGAGCGACAGGATGTTGTTCAGGATGCCCAGGTCCCGGTTGTAGATCCACAGCCAGACCAACGCGGCCGCGACCGTGGGCGTGATCCACGGCGAAAAGATCAGGGCCCGGTAGATGCTCGTCCCGCGCAGCTTCTGGTTCAGGATCAGCGCCAGGATCAGTCCCAGGATCACCGCCAGGATCACCGACGCAACGCTGAAGTAGACGGTGTTCCAGAGGACGCGGTGAAACTCCCGATGGGTCGCGATCTTGATGTAGTTCTCAAGCCCGACCCAATCCTTGACAGGGCTCATGAAATCCCAGCGCGTCAGGCTCAGGTAAGTCGAGTAGATGATGGGCCAGATCCACCAGACAGCCAGGGAGATCAGTGCCGGTGCGATGAACAGGTAGCCCGTCAGCGCCTCCCGGGCATTCATGCTCAGAAGGCCGCGTTTCGGCCCCGACGATCGCTCCGCTGCTGCCATCGCTGCTCCCTTCTCCGGCCGAGTGATGTGCTGCATGAGCGAAGCACATCACTCGACTCGGGCCTATCTATGCGCCCGGGTACTCGACCCCCAGGGCGGCCAGTTTCTCCGGCCTGGGCACGCCGTTCTCATCCCAACCGCGCGCCTGGTAGTAGTCGGCGCGCAGGCGCGCGATGTCTTCGTCCGTGAAGACGTGTCCCGCGGCCGGTCCATCGGGCAGCGGCTCTTCCTTGAAGCGAGCCGGCAGGTCCTCATCGTCCCTCGTGAGGCCGGCCTTCAGGTTGAAGAGCCGCGTCAGGTTCCAGATACGCTCGCCGAGCGTGTACAGCTCGTCCTGGCTCAACCGGCGCCCCGTGGCGCCCGCGAACATGTCCAGGTACTGCTCTTCGGTGATCCCGTATCGGGCGAAGTCGCAGGTGGTGAAGGTATCCAGGCCGGCCAGCTTGTTCTGCAGGTCGACCAGCAACTGGGCCTTGCCGTCCAGCGACAGGCGCTCGTAGCTTTGGCCGCGCCAGGTCTTGCCGCCCACCTCGTAGAGGATCGGGAACGCGCGCTGGTGGCACGCGCCGCGATCCGCGGTCATGTACGCCAGACCCATGCCCGGCGCACCGCGCGGGCCCCAGGCCGGCAGTTCAAGGCCCTTGACCTGGATCGCGAACTTCTCGGAGCCGCCACCCAGCCGCTCCGCTGCCGTGCGGACGCCCTCGGCCAGCAGATCGCCCGCACCATGGCGGTGGGCGATGTCTTCGAGCAGGGAATTCAGGCTGGCTGCATCGCCGAACCGGACGTCGACGTCCAGCAGGCCGCGCTCGGCCGCCTCACAGGCGAAGCTCAGCACCGCGCCGGCCGAGATCGTGTCCATGCCGAGCATGTCGCACGCCAGGCCCAGGCAGACCGCCTCCTTGGTGTCGCCGATCGCCAGGTTGGCGCCGAGCATGCCCGCGCTCTCGTATTCGAGCGTGTCTGCCTTGGCGCCCTCGTGCGCGCCCTCGGGCACGACGATTTCCTTGGTGCACGCGATGGGGCAGGCCGCGCAAGCCAGGTTGCGCTTCCAGTACTTGGTGCGCAGGGCTTCATCGCCCAGCTCACCGGCGCCCTCGAAGCTGCCGCGCTGGAAGTTGCGCGTCGGCAGAAGCCCTTCCACGTCGGCCCAGGGGATCGACGCGGCCGTGCCGCCGCTGCGGAAGCCCTGGATGGACGCGTTCTCCCTCATGGTCCCCAGGGTCGTCTTATTGACATCCTTGAACGCGGGGGAGTCCGAGAGCATGATGTGGCCTGAGCCCCGCACGACGATGGCCTTCAGGTTCTTGGCGCCCATCACCGCGCCGCCGCCGCCGCGGCCCGCCTGGCGATGCCAGTCACAGTCGATCACCGCGAACTTCACCCGGTTCTCACCGGCCGGGCCAACGCACGCGATGCGCCACTCCTTGTCCGGGTAATCGGGCCGAAGGCGCTCGTAAGTATCGAAGGTGTCAAGCCCCCACAGGTGCGCCGCGGACTTGATCGCCACGTCCTTGTTGTCGATCTCCAGGTAAACCGGCTCAGATGCCTGCCCCGTGATGACCAGGCCATCGTAGCCGGCCGCCCGCAGCTCCTGCCCGAAGAACCCGCCGTAGTAGGAATCGGTGAAGAGCCGCGTGACCGGCGACTGGAACACGACCAGCGACCGCATGGACGGCGCCTGTGTGCCCGTCAGGGGTCCCATCGTGAAGATGAGCGGGTTGCCGGGATCGAACGGCTGTGCATGTGGATCCTGATGCTTCGCAAGCAGGTAGGCCCCCACACCCTTGCCGCCGACGTATAGCTCCAGAATTTCCGGCGGCAGGGCGAAAGGAGAGCACGTACGCGTGCCCAGGTCGATATGAAGATAGTGGTTGTGAACGCTCGTTGCCATGAAGTACATCTCCGATATATCTGTCTTGCGACAGACAAGTATCAATGCG
>CAZMIS010000184.1:0-8447 GCA_964566325.1 uncultured Anaerolineales bacterium | reverse complement strand
ACGGCCGGGACGCGTGCCCGGACACCGGGGACGAGTCCGACCAGGGCGACGGACAGGCGTGCTGGAATGCGGCGCGCACGGCCGCAGCGCAGGACCTGGCTGCGTGGCTGGCCACGGACCCGACCGCCAGCCATGATCCCGACATCCTCGTGCTGGGCGAGCTGAACGCATTCGCGAAGGAATCCCCGATGGCCGCGCTCGCGGCCGCGGGCTACAGCGACCTGGTGCCTGCGGGGGCCTACACGACCGTCAGCGCCGGCCGCGCAGGGGCCGGCGACCACGCGTTGGTCACGCCGGGCCTGGCAGCCCAGGTGGCCGGCGCGGCCGCGTGGGCCGCCAACGCGGACGAGCCTGCCGCGCTCGACTACAACATGGAGCACAAGACGAGCGGGCAGATCACGTCGCTCTACGAGTCCGACGCGTATCGAGCGTCGGACCACGACCCGCTGATCGTGGGGCTGATCTTGTTGCCTGACGTGAGCACGTTGGGGGGTGACGGTTACGGCACGGCCTGGCACACGGGTCAGGGCGAGGTGCGCCTCGGGGAAGAGTGGAGCGATGAGGACAACGGGACCTCGGACGTCAACGACGGCGTCGTGCGCGTCGAGGGCAGCTGGAACGACGGCGAGGGCTCGGTCAGCGTCACGATCGGTGCGGCGGACGAGACCTACAGCTGCCTGGACGCGTGGCTGGATTTCGGGGATGGCCTGGCTGCCGAGGGCCAGGTCGAGACGCCCGACGGCGACTGGGACGAGAACGAACACGTCGTCGCAGGCCTGGCCCTGGGGCCCGGGGCGCTTCAACTGGTCACGTTTCCGCTGCCGTCCGGCATCATCGACGCCACCGCCGAGTACAACATGCGCTTCCGGCTGACCCCAGCGCCCGATCTCTCGGCGGCGCAGTGTCCGACCGCGTCGGCCGCAGCCATCGCCGCGGGCGTTGAGCCGGAAGGCCGCGCGGACGGCGGCGAGGTTGAGGATTACACGTTCGAGCCCGGTCCACTTGCGGTGAGGCTCGCCGCGTTCGTCGCAGCGCCGGCCGGGGACGCGATCGCCGTCAGGTGGGAGACCGTCTCCGAGGTCGACACCTTGGGATTCCATGTGTACCGCGGCGGGACGGATGCTGGTCCTTGGACCCGGCTGAACGCGACGTTGATCGCCAGCCAGGCCCCTGGATCGGGCGAGGGGCACGCGTACGAGTGGCTCGATGGGGACGTGGAGGGCGGCCGCACGTACCATTACCTGCTCGAGGACGTGGGAGTAGACGGCGCATCCACCCTGCACGGGCCGATCAGCGCGGCCGCTGCGGGGCCCACCGCCGTCTCGCTGGGCAGCTTCGCAGGCTCCGTCCGCGTGGGGGTTGGCTTGCCCCTTGCGTTTCTCGCGCTGCTCGCAGCAGGCGCGTGGCGCGCCCGGCGCCGGCCGGGGTTGTAAGAGGTTGGCCCTACCGATAGGAGCTTCTAGTTAAGCGAGAGTGAGCATCCAGAGCGGAGCGACCGCAGGGAGCGCAGTCGAAGGATGTGGCCTGATCGATTTGTTTCGGCCTCCTTCGACTGCGTTCCGGCCGAACAGATGGCCGGAACTCCGCTCAGGATGCTGGCATCCCGGATGCTGGCATCCCGGATGCTGGCATCCCGGATGCTGGCATCCCGGATGCCTCCGCTGGCGGTTACCCCATCAATGGCTGTCCGAGCGCCCGCACGGTTGTCCGCGGCTCGGCGGGTGTGCTACAATCCGGTCACTTTACAGGGTGGGATGTGACCGATGACGAGACGACCGTGTATTGCACCCTCGGAGGCCGGCCGCCGTGCTTTGACCAGGCGCGCGGTGACAGGCCTCCTCTGCCTTCTCGTCGCGGCGGCCGGCCCAACCGTGCCTCCCGCTGCGGCGGATGACGGCGCAATCCGCGTGACGGTCGAATCGCCGGAGCCCGTGGTGACGGCCGCCGGGGTGAGCATTCCGGGTTATGCCACCGATCGCATGCCGGGCGCGCCTGCGCTGCCGGTGTGGACCACGACCCTCACGCTGCCCGGCGAGGGCGACTGGTCGCTCGACTACACGATCGTGTCCGAGCGGACCCTGGTCGCACCGGCGACGCTGCCGGCCGCACCGGTGCAGGAGCTGGCGTTCGACCGGCCGCCCGGCGAGATCCCCGCGGCCGAGTGGCCCGACATGATCGCGACGGTCGACCGGCCCGACCCCGCCATCTATGGGAACGCGGCCCTCTACCCGGCAGAACCCGTCCAGGCCGGGCCGGTCGCGATTCGTCGCGGGCAGCGGCTGCTGCCCGTCCGCGTCCATCCGATCCAGTACAACCCCGTCACGCGCGAGCTGCGCTACCTGGCCCGCGTGGAGATCGTGGTGCGGCCGGCGCCTCATGCGGCATCTCCGCTCATGGTGGCGGCTATGGCCGAGCCCGGCGCGGACGCAGCCGCCGCGTCGCCGGGCGTGGAGATCCGCACGCGCGAGCGCGGGATCCACCAGCTCACATACGATGCGCTGAGCGCGGCGGGCCTTCCCGTCGCGACGGCGGACCCCGCGGCGTTCGCCATCGCGTATCTGAACGAACCGGTCGCGATCGAGGTGACGGGCTCGGCGGACGGCAGCTTCGATCCGGGCGATGCGGTCATCTTCTACGCGGAGCCGTACGCCGGCCGCTACATGACCGAGAACGTCTACCGGCTGACGTGGAGCGGCGCGGCCGGCGAGCGCATGGCCGCGGTGGACGCGGCGCCCGTGCTCGCGTCGCCGCCGCTCACCACGATCCGCCGGACCGCGCGGGTGGAGGTGAACAAGGTGTACTACAGCACCTATCACCTGCCCCGTGACGTGGACCACCTCTTCGACAACCCGCTCTACGCCAACAGTGCGTTCCCGACCGCAGTCACCACCTACACCCTCACGCTGGATGACGTGGTCCCCGCAGGCGATGCACGGCTGACCGTCCGACTGCACGGCGGCCAGGCGCTCGCGGACCGCAGCCCGGACCAGTCCGTGGCGCTGCGCCTGAATGGTGCATCCCTCGGCGTCCACCAGTGGGACGGCAGCGCGATCGAGGAGGTGTCGGTCCCCGTCCCTGCAACGGACCTGCTCGATGGCCCGAACAGCCTCGCCCTCGAGGCCTCGCTGGCCCAGCTGCCCGGGGTCGCCAACTACTGGGTGTCGCCGGACTGGGCGGAGCTGGTGTATGGGGCGACGGCCCGCGCCCAGGCAGGGCGGCTGTTCATCGAGGCGGCGATCGTCCCCGGCGCCCCTGCAGCGGACCTGGGGAACGACGTGCGGGCGACCGGGTTCCCCGGACCCGGCATCCGGGCGTACGACGTGAGCGAGCCGCGGCAGCCGGTGCGCCTGGCCGGGGTGGCGGTGCAGCCTGAGGGCGGCTCCTACGCGGTGACTTTCGCCGGCCAGGATCCCGCTGCCGCGTACTACCTTGCCGCGGAGACCGCGTTGCTGGCTCCCGCGAGCCTGCGGTTCGACGCGGGATCGGCCTGGCGGTCGCCCGCGCATTCGGCGGATTACATCGCCATCGTCCACCGCTCACTGTGGGACGCGGTCCAGCCGCTGCTGGATCACCGTGCGGCTGAGGGGCTGCGGGTTGCCAAGGTCGATATTCAGGACGTTTATGACGAGTTCAGCGGCGGCCGCGTCGATCCGGAGGCGCTCCGCGGCTTCCTGGCGTACGCCTACGAGGCGTGGAACGCGGGCGGCGATCCACCCGCCTACGTGCTGTTGGTCGGAGACGGCCACTACGACTTCAAGGGCGCGCTGCGGCCCGGGCTACCCAACCTGATTCCGCCCTACCTGGCGGACGTGGATCCCTTCATCGGCGAGACCGCGGCGGACAATCGGTACGCCAGCGTCGACGGGCCCGACGACTTCCTGCCCGACATGGCGATCGGCCGCATCCCGGCCAAGACGCCGGCCGAGGTGACGGCGGTGGTCGGGAAGATCCTCGCTTACGAGACCGCTGCACCCCGGGGCGCGTGGCAGGCCCGAACGGTCTTCGTGGCCGACAACAAGAGCGATCCCGCAGGCAACTTCCACGTCTTCTCGGATCAATCCCGCGCGCTCGTCCCGCCGGCCTACGACACGCAGACGATCTACTACAAGGCGGGCGCCGCCAGCGACACGGCGGCCGAGATGACCGGCGCCATCCTGTCGGCCTTCGACGCGGGCGCACTGTACCTTCAGTGGTTCGGCCACGCATCGCGCACATTCTGGGGCAACGACAAGCTGTGGGCGCTGAACGATCCCCCGAAACTCGCCCCCGGCATGGCCTTGCCCTTCACCGCCAGCTACGGGTGCTGGTCGGGCTACTTCATCAATGTGATCGGCAGCAGCCAGTATGGGGGCAGCGAGGCAAGCTTGGGTGAGGCGCTGCTGCTGACGCCGGGCCGCGGCTCGGTGGCAGATTTCTCGCCCACCGGCCTTCACATCGGCGCGGACCTGATCGGCTTGAACAAGGCAATGATCGACGCACTGCTGGTCGAACGCATCTCACGCGTGGGGCTGGTCGTCGACGGGGCCAAGGCCGCCTATTTCGCCCGTGGCTCCGGCGCGTTGGACCTCATCGATACGCAGGTGCTCCTGGGCGACCCCGCCACCCGGCTCAAGCTGCCCAACACGGCCGTGTATCTGCCGTTGATCCTTCACGCGGCGGGCGCCGGCAACTGACGCACGCTATAAAACGAGGAGGGTGCGGGGATCATCTCCGCACCCTCCTCATCAACGTGACCTATCTCGATCTGGCGCCTCCGCCGCGTCAGGGCCGGCGGCGTGCCGCGGGCGTCGCGGTCGCGGGCAGCGGCCGCGTGCGCTTCAGCAGGCCCGCGGGCTCCTCGTTCTCCTCGCCCGGCGTGGGCGTCCAACCGGCATGCCACTCGCCATCCTCGCCCCGGCTGAGGCTTTCGTCCGGCCCCGGCAACTCAAAGAGCATTGAGTCCACCACGAGGCCCTTGGCGTCCAGGAGGCTCACCGTCGCCGTCTTGTTGTCCAGGACCAGCTTCGTCTCCCGCTGGAACAGGACCAGGTAGTCGCCTGCCGCAATCGTGCTTCGCCGGGCAAAGCGGTACGTCTGGGCGATGCGGCGCCCGGGCACCTGCACGGTGATGGACCAGCCGGCCAGGTCCACCGGGCGGCGGGTCGGGTTATGGAGCTCGATCCACTCGTCGGCCGGGTTGGCCGGCGCGCGGCCGTCCCAGTTCACGTTGCGGGGATCGGGCAGAATTTCGTTCAGGCGAACCGTCGGCGCCGGCGCGGTCGGCGTCTCCGTGCCGGGCGTGACGGCGCCGTCCGGTGTTGCTGTGGGCGTGGTTGTCTCCGTCGACGTTTCCGTTGGTGTCTCCGTTGGTGTTTCGGTCGGCGTCACGGTGGGTGTTTCGGTCGGCGTCGCGGTCGGTGTGGCCGTCGGCGTTTCGGTTGCCGTCGCGGTGGGGGTGGCCGTCGGCGTTTCGGTCGGCGTCGCAGTTGGCGTCTCCGTTGGCGTGGCCGTCGGCGTTGCGGTGGGCAGCTCCGTCGGTGTCGCGGTCGGGGTAGCCGTTGGCGTCTCCGTCGGTGTTGCTGTTGCCGTCGGCGCTTCTGTCGGTGTGGCCGTTGCCGTTGCGGTCGGCGTCGCCGTGAAGACAGACGTCGGCGTGGCTGTCGGCGTCTCCGTCGCGGTCGGCGTGGCGGTCGCGGTGAAGATCGACGTCGGCGTCGCGGTCGGCGTCGCTGACGGCGGCGTCGCTGACGGCGGCGTCGCCGTGGGCGTGGCCGTGAACTCCTCGGTCGCCGTCGCGGTGGCAGTTGCCGTCGCGGTGGGCGTCGCGGTGGCAGTGACAGTCGCGGTCGGCGTTGCCGTCGCCGTCGCAGTCGGCGGGACCTGCGTGCGGGTCGCGGTCGGCGTCGCGGTGGTGGGCGGCGGCAGGAAGATCTGCTGCCACCAGAAGCGGGCCAGCGCGTCGCCGGTTCGCTCGTAGTACTCGACGACGATCACGTGTGCACCGCCCAGGGGTACGTCGACCGTGTAGGGCACGGAGGCGCTCTGGTCGAACCACTGGTTGAGCACCAGCCGGCCGTCCACGGTCACCCGGATGCCGTCGTCCGCCTGTGCGAAGAAGCGATACAGGCCGGGCACGAAGGTGCTCTGGCGTGTCCAGCGGACCGCGAAATTGTCCGCAACGACGCCGGCCGCCGGCGAGCCAGTCCCCCAGGTGAAGTCGATCATGCGGTCGTTGCGCGTAAGCACGGGCGCACCCGCCAGGTTGGCATTGTTCCAGTACTCGCCCATCCAGTCCGGGAAGGTGATCGGGCCCAGGCGATCCCAGCGCAGCCGGACGCTCGACAGCCCCGTCTTCTCGTAGTACTCCACCCGGATCTGGTGGGGTCCGCGCGCCAGCGGGAAGTCGACGCTGACCTCGCGGTTGCTGTTGTCACGCCATTCATCGACGAGCAACTGGCCGTCGATCCACAGCCGCGCACCGTCGTCCATGCTGATGAAGAAGCGATAGGTTGCGGGCTCGAAATCGAGCGTCCGCGTCCACCGGGCAGAGAAACCGTCCGCGGGTAACTGGCCCGCCGGCGAGCCGAGTCCCCAGTTGAAGTCGACGGCCCAGTCGTTACGCACGACCAGGGCCAGGCCGGCCAGGTTGAGGTTGGCCCAGTACTCGCCCCGCCAATCCGTGATGACCGGAATCGGCGTGGCGGTGGGCGGGACTGCAGTCGGCGGCACGCGCGTCGCGGTCGGCGGCACCCGCGTGGCGGTGGGCCTGGGTCGTGTCGCGACGGGCGTGAGTGGCGGCACGGCCTGCGTGGGCGCGGCCGTGGGCGGCACGAGCGTCGGCAGCGGGGTAGGAGATGGCAGGGCGGTCGCCGTCGGGGTCGCGGTGGGCGCGACGGGGTTCAGAATCCTGAACTCCGCGGTCGCCCGCTGGCCCGTGGCCGGATCGATCACCGTGACGAGTGCGACCGGCATGAGCGCCCAGCGCGGATCATACGGATAGGTGAAGCGAATGACGAAATCCCCGCGGTCTGTCACGATCGCGGAGGCCTGGTCGAGCCCGGGCGTCTGGCCGGTCTGCGGATCCTCCAGGCGCACGAAGATCGTGTCGCCGGGGCGCCAGCCTTTGCCCTCGACCGTCAGGCGCGTGCCGGCATCGCCCGCCAGCGGTGCGATGGTGATGGTGGGCGTGCCGGTGTCGGGCGACAAGGTGGGCGTGGCTGTCGCTCGGCCGGCCTGCACGGGCAGCAGGCGCGGCAAAAGCCCGCAGCTTCCTGCGGTGACGGCCACGGCAGCAAGCGTGGCGATCAGCAGGACGATCCCGCCGATCTTCGCCCACCGGCTGCGCGGCTCCGGATTAATGACTGGTTGTTGCATGGTCTCCTCCGCCCTGTGCCCTCAATGAAAACAGGGTAAACGAAAAAACGGGCACACCTTAGTAGACGTCTGCCAGGGCTGAGGGTTCCCATCGCGACGCAATATCGCCGCGCGACGCACCATGGCCGTTCGATGCACTATCGCGGTGCGAAGCACCGCCGCCGGCCGCAACCAGCGCCTTGCGGCCCCGCGCGGCTCCCTCCTCGACGATCAGCCGGGGCGCGCCGCCGATGAGACATTCCCCGCGGTTCAGGCAGGTCGCGGCGGGGAGGTCGACCAGGTAGACCCCGCCCTGTGCCACGATGCGCTGCGCCTCGCCGCGTTCGTTGACCAGCAGCGCCTCCCGCGCCGTCGCCCGCACCTTCACGCGCGTCCGCGCGGCGCCGGTGGTCCACACCACGGTGGTGGTCGCGCTGCCGCGGTCGAACGTCACCGCGTTGATCGTGCCCGACTGCTCCCGCCGCGCGGTGCGGAAGTCGCGCAGGTAGGTGGTTGCCACCTGGTACGCGGTGAACGCGGGCCGCCGCGAGTCGTCCCCGCGCAGCAGGCCGTATGGTTCGATCGATTCGGGGTGATCGGCCGAGTTGCGCAGCTTGTAGAACGACACCCGGCTCGCGCCCGAGGCGAAGGCCAGGCTGAACTCCTGCAGCACGAACGCGGCCTGTTCCTCCAGGGAGACCCTGAACCGGGGCTTCGACCAGGGCGGCTCGAGCTTGTCCTCAGAGGGCGGCGCGTTCGTCTCGTTGACCCACAGCTCCTTGCCCGTAATGCCGTGGCGCTTGAGGCTGGCCTGTGCCTGGCTCAGCACCGCCGGCGTCTGCAGCGGCTTGAAATACAGATGGTAGATGGCCGCGTCGAAGTAGTAGCCGTTGTCGGCCGCGTCGGGATCCGCCACGAGGACGTCCAACAGGCGATCCAGGTACTGGCGCCGGCCGTGGGACCAGTCCCAGAAGTAGGTCAGGCCGGCCAGGTGCACCTGCTGCGCCGGGTCGACCTCCTTGATCGCCAGGTAGGCGGCCTTGAGCAACTGCGCGTACTCCTCCACGCTCCCGGCCCACGTCTGGCCGGGGTGGCCTGCCTGCCACACGTCGGGC
>CAZMIS010000183.1:0-8474 GCA_964566325.1 uncultured Anaerolineales bacterium | reverse complement strand
GTCTTCGGCTCGCTTGGGCTGATGACAGCGTCGCTCTAGCGCGTCTACGGTTGGACCTGGAAGACGAGGTAGAGCGACGCTGTCATCAGCCCAAGCGAGCCGAAGACGCACACCAGGAGCGGATCCAGGCCGGCCAGGATGCCAGGAATGATGAACCCGGCGATCACCAGAACGCTGATGCCCATGCTGAGCAACGCCCGCAACCCCACCCAGCGCCCCACGGTCACCGCGGCCGCGGCGAACAGCAGCGTCAGGATCAGCAGCGCAGGCAGCCGGATGAAGTCGGTAATGTAGTAGAGCTCGCCGTCAGGCGTGACCTCGTGCTCGATCAGGACGCGGTCGCCGGCCCGCACCCGCGTGCCCTCGGACAACATCGCCGCCTCGCCGTGCAGCACCTCGATGCGCTCGCCCTTGCGGCTGCCGTTCGTGATCTCCACGACCACGCGCTGAACCGGCTGAGGCTGCTCTGCGACAAGCATCTCCTCCTCTGCGACCACCTCCACGATCCGGGCCTCCACCGTCTCTGCGAGGGCGACACCTTCATCGGAGACGCCAGGCACGGGTAAGGGCGGCTTGAAGAAGAGCCAGCTGACGAGCAGCATCGCCGCAAGGGTGATGACCGTCACCCAAACGTGCCTGGGCACGGCATTCATCAGCATCTCGACCGGATCGTCGGATCCCTCAACTTGATTGTTGTTCACCCAACGCCTCACCGACGCGCAAGCGGGAGCCTGTCGCTGCGGGCCGCGTCGTCAGAAGCAGCAGCAGCGTCATGATCACGGCCGACGAGAGACACCAGGCGCACGTCGCGCCGATCACGAAGGGTTCGAGGAAGGTCAGGTAGATCGAGAACAGCACGCCGATGCCCGCCATCGCAGGAATGGCCGCGCGCGCCCACCAGGCGAGCGCACCCGAACCGAAGCGCTGTACGGCCCAGGCGACCAGGATAGCAAGATAGCCCAGGACCCCGATGACGCCGATGGGAATCAGGCCGAAGAGCAGGGCGTAGTCGCTTTGCTGCACGGTATTGCAGTCGCCGACCGGCCCACAGACCGCCTGCACCTGCTGGGTTTCCACATAGGCAAGGTAGCCCGCGACGCCCAGGCCCACGATGCTGAGCCCCAACACCGCCCATTCGCGCCACGTCCGGGCCACGGGCGTGCGGCCGCGCCACGTGCGCCACGGTCGACTTGCCAACACCCACGCGACCGCGGCCAACAGCCCAGCCAGGACCAGAACTGCCAGACCGTTGCCGACAGGATCGCGATCGAACCGGGCCCCGAGCCCGATGGCGCTGCCATCTGCCGTGAGGAGCCCAGGGACGGACGTCATTACAGGTTGTGGCGCCGGCGTCACCTCGGCAACAGCCGTAGCCGGAGCGGCTGCAATCGCAGCCGGCGCCGTCACGGCAGGCTCGCTGGGCTGCGGCGTTGCCGGCGCTGGTGTAGTCCCGGATTGAGCGGCTTGCTCCTGCGCCTCGGCCCGTGCGACCACATCGGCCATGCCGGGGATGTCGGGCCAATCCACCCCGCCCGCGGCAAGATACTGCTCGATCAGAGCAGGAAATCGCTCCGGTATCTCGGCCGATCCCATCAGCACTACATCGGCGACGACGAGCATGGGCACGCCGCGATTCTCGGGGGGAACATCGAACATGTCAGCGGCAGCGTTGTAGAGCGCGCCGCCTGTGGGCTCTGAAGCGTCGACGCCGATCATCTGCAGCTGGTCGCCGTGCTTCTGGAAGAGGGGCGGCAGATCCTCCGTGATGACCTTATGACAATGCCCGCAACTGGGTGAGTAGAAGAGCACCGCGCGCACGACTGGCGCTTCCGCCAGAGCCGCAAGCGGCGCGGGACAGATCAACAGCGCGATGAGCGCGAGAATAACCAGCCGGTGATGCAAGTTCCGCTGCATGTACCGTAACCTCTAGTGATATTCTTCACATTATCGGCGACTTTGTCAAACCGGGCGCGGCAAGCCCGAAAACTAAGGCTGCGCTCATGCGAGGTCGATCACCGTCCCTGCCGGGCTGGAACGCACGATTCTACTCCCCAGCGCCTGCACCAGCGCCCGATGGGCGGATTCGCCCGTGCAATGGCCGCTGTAGATGTTGCGCAAGCCCGGCATGGCCGCCAGGCTGGCGCAGGCACGCGCCAGGTCGCACTCGGCGACACCCGCCAGGTGAAGCCCGCCCACGACCGCCACGACGGGCTGCGCAAAGAGGCACTCCACGTGAATCAAGGTGTTGAGCAGCCCGGCATGACAGCACCCACACACGAGCGCGAGACCATCGCCGACGGCGAGGATCAACGCCATATCGTCCAGGTAGGCGTCGGGAACAAGTCCATCCGGCCCGGACATCAAGTGAGCACTGCTTTTCCCCTCAAGTTCGCTGCGTTCGCGGATTTCACCCGTCGTCCATACCCCCGGTATGATCTCCTGGGGATCGGCGCTGAGCCTGAGTGTAAGCCTGGCCGAGAGTGCATCTTCATCCAAGGCGGTGCCGATGAACTGCGCGCGCCCAGGACGCTCCGCATATCGGCCTCGAAACAGGTCCGCATTGGCGTACAGCGGGATGCCCGGGCGCAGACGGTCGATCAGGGCTGGCAGGCCGCCCGTGTGATCGTAATGCGCGTGGCTGATGGCCACTGCATCTATGGAGCCGGGAGCAATGCCGAGGGATCGGAGGTTATGCATGAGCACGTCGCCGCTCTGCCCCGTGTCAAACAGAACCCGCTGGCCGGCCGACTCGATCAGGTAGGACAGGCCGTGCTCGCCCCAGAGGGCCGAGCTGGCCTGGACCGCGTTATCGACGACACAGGTGAGTTTCATGTCAGATGCATTGCAGGGCCATTACTTCTCGCGGCCCTACTGGGTCAGCGCTTCGATGCGCGCCCTGATGGCATCAAGTTGTTCGGCAAGCCGGGTCGCCTCGGCCTTCAGGCCAGTCAATTCCTTCTCGTCAGGCGGTGCAGGCGGCGCACAGCCTGCCCGCGCCAACCCCGGCACGCCCGTGGCGTAGTACATGTTGCGCCAGCCGCGGCCGCCGCCGCGGTAGCCAGCTCCCAAACCGAGCCCGCGCCCCGGCATCGGGTTCGAGAACCCGGGCCGATCATATCCCGCGCACCACCCGGCGCCGCGGCCGGTCATCGGGCCGGCTCCCCCTGGTCCAGTACGATCTCCTCTTGGCATTGGATTTACCCCTTTCTGCCATCCCAGTTCCTCGCGGAACAATACCTGCAACCCCGGCTGATGTGCGGGGTGTGCTCCGGCCTAAGCTCGGTTGCCGCGCCGGCCACGGCGCCGGTGTCGCCCTTCGTGCGGTCCCGAACGGTCGTCCCGGGTTGCATTCAAACGCCGGGCGGTCAGCGCGCCCGTCACAGGGAAGGGCCTGGCACGCCAGATGCGCAGAGCTACGGGCAGCACCTCGCGCGTTGCCCACAGCAGCGCGCTGCCGATGAGGGCCCAGGACGCGCTGCGCCGATCCTCGGCGGGCAGCACCTCGCCGCTGATCCTGTAGACCGGCTCACTCGACCCTGCGGGCTCGGACAGCAGAGCGCCCCCGACTTGCACTTCAAGTGGCGCACTGGCAGCCTGCGTGTCCGCATCCGCAGAGAGACTGATCGCACGGCGGCGGCAGGCATCCGCGCAGGCGCCACATTCGACACACGCCCGCGCATCGATCTGAGCCAGCCCGGCCAGAAGCTCAATCGCTTCGATCGGACATGCTTCGACGCAGTCTCCGCAGCCGGTGCATCGTGCCGGATCAACGCTGTACATAGGTCACCTCCCCGCGCGTCACGGTTGCACGGACTCCGACGCCTTGTCCTGCCGGGCGTAGACGGCAATGAACCGGTCCAGTTCCTCGCGCGTGTTGCTCAAGTCAGCGACCCAGGCGGCCAGATAGGCTTCGCCCTCGGGCGTCACCTGGTAGACCCGCCGAGGCGGGCCTGACCCGGCCGTATCCCACTGTGAGGTGACCCAGCCGCCCATTTCCATCTCCCGCAACATGCGATAGACGACGCTGGCATCGATCGTGCCCGGCGCAAACCCGAACCGGCTCAACGCATCGACCAGGTTGTAGCCGTGCGAAGCATCCCCGCGCAGCAACAGGAGGAGGCACGGTTCCAGGAAGCGCGCGATGCGCCTCGGCAGAACCCCACCGTCGAACTCACCCCCGCGTCCCCGGCGTCTTCTTTGGTTCACGGTTCCTCCCCTATCAGATGGTCATCGCCCGTGATCATATCACCATATAGACTATTTGTCAATAGATGTATTTCACACTGTTTCGTTTCAGACTTGCCCGGATGCGACGGCCCTCCACTTCGTGGTATAACTGGATCAACCATGGCCGCATTGGCGTGCATCCAGGGAAGGGCCGGTCCGGATCCGGGGGCCATCCCCATACAACTCACAGCACCGAAAGGCAGCATCGCTCGTGAAGGAACCAATCCGCCTGCTCGACCTGGGCCCCGTGCCTCCCATCCGTTCGCAGACGATCTACCACGCGGTGGCCTGCGCAATGACTGCAGCGTCGCCCGACACGATCATCCTGGTGGCGCCCACACGGCCTTACGTGTGCATCGGTTATCACCAGGACCTCGACCGCGAGGTCGATCTGGACTATTGCCGCGGCCGGGACCTGCCGGTCACGCGCCGCGAGGTGGGCGGCGGCGCGGTCTACCTGGACGATGGCCAGTTGTTCTCTCAGTGGGTGTTCCACCACGCCTCCCTGCCGGCCAGCCTGGAGGAGCGATTCAGCCTCTACATCCGACCCCTGGTAGAGACCTATCGCGCACTGGGTGTGCCCGCCTATCACCGGCCGGTCAATGACATTCATGTGGAAGGCAAGAAGATCGGTGGGACCGGCGCAGCACAGATCGGGGAGGCCGAGGTGCTGGTGGGCAGCCTCATGTTCACCTTCGACAAGCGCGCCATGGCGCGCGTGTTGAAGCTGGCTTCCGAGAAGATGCGCGACAAGGTCTTCGAAAGCCTCGAGCAGTACATGACCACGCTGGGGGAGCAGGTGCAACCCACGCCCGACCGCAAGACGGTGCAGAGCCTGTACCTCGGCCAGGTTGCGGCAGCGCTGGGGCGGGAGATCCGGCCAGGCGAGCCGACTGCGGCCGAGCTCGGGTTGGCGGAGCAGTTGGACGAGCGCTTTGTGTCGGAGGCGTGGTTACACCGGACCGGCGGCCGGCACCGGGCGCAGGTCAAGATCCATCAGGACGTGCAGGTCGCCGAGGGTGCGTTCAAGGCGCCCGGCGGGCTGATCCGCGTGACGGTGCGGCTGCGCGAGGGCCGCATCGACGACCTGGCGCTCTCGGGCGACTTCACCCTCCTGCCCGTATCCGCGGTGGATGAGTTGCAGGCTGCCGCGCGCGACACGGTGCTGGCGCACGCGGCGCTGACCGCGCGTTTCACAGAAACGTTTCGCCGCCTTGCCGTCCAGTCGCCTGGAGTCACACCCGAGCACCTCGCCGAGGCCATCCTCGCGGCTACGGCTGCGAGCGAACCCTGAGGTTGACCCTCTCGCCGGTCGTCAGGCCGCGCCGCAACGCAGGTACAGCCTCGTCTGAAGCTCGCCTGCCAATGAAGGTTGGAAAAGTTGGCCGGATCGCCCGTATCCTTTCGAGAAGTTGCAGCATTCATGTATCATAGGCGCATGGCTGTGCGCCCGGCGGATTACAGCCGTCACCCCTACCACGGAGGAACGTATCATGAAAAAGACCCTATCCAGCCTCATCGTCGTCATTCTGCTGTCGCTTGCGCTGGCTGCACCGGCCTTCGCCGAAGGAGGCAAGGTGCGCGGCGAGAACGGCGAGGGTTCTGTCAACCAGGTGCAGATCCAGAACCCGCCTCCATTCCAGCCCTGATCCCCCCCCCACCAACATGGCCTGCTGCCTGGCGTGACACGGTGGCGAGACACGAAGAAGGGGGCGGGTGATGCGCATCACCCGCCCCCTGTTTCAACCACCGCGCCACTCTATCCGCTTAGGGTTTCCAGACCGTCCAGACCTTGCCCACCAGGTCCGGGCCCGGTTTGAGGGTCACCTGCCCCGGCTCCCAGCCCGACGGCATCACCTCGCCGGTGGCCACGACGTGCTGGAAGGCCTTGATCTGCCGCACCACCTCGGCCGGGTTGCGCCCGACCTCGGGCGTCAGCACTTCCATCGCCCGGATCACGAAGCTCGGGTCGATGATAAAGCGCCCGCGGATGTCCACGCCCGCGTCCTCGTCGTACACGCCGTAGATCGTGCCGATCTTGCCGCCGCCATCGGACAGCATCGGGAACGGCACGCCGCCATCCACCATCTTGCTCAGCTCTTGCTCCTGCCAGATCTTGTGGACGAAGCGGCTATCGGTGCTCAGCGCGAGGAACACGGTGTCCAGTGCCAGGAACTGATCGTACATGGCGGCGACCGCCGCCAGTTCCGTCGGTCAGACGAAGGTGAAATCACCTGGGTAGAAGCAAATGACGATCCACTTGCCCTTGTAGTCC
Organism: uncultured Anaerolineales bacterium; assembly: GCA_964566325.1. Classification (GTDB taxonomy): domain Bacteria; phylum Chloroflexota; class Anaerolineae; order CG2-30-64-16; family CG2-30-64-16; genus JALOOB01. The sequence continues at coordinate 1,972 of CAZMIS010000183.1, read as the reverse complement.
GAGAGCCTGATGGGTTTGAACCCAAAATCCTTCACGAACGCTGTCGCCTCAAAATCAATCGCTTCCTTGCCGACGCGTGCGAGCATCTTTGGCACCTCCTGTGTGGGTGTGGCAGCCCCCTCGGGCGCAAGTTGTGGCGCGGGCAGGATTGGCCCGCGTGCAGGCTTGACGCAGCCTTCCTTCATTTCCGGCATACTAGCCTCCTTCAATCGATCGAGTGGTCACGGCGCAGTTGGTTGTTCACATTGTAACAAACAATGACGGGCAAGGCAATCATCCCATCACGCGGATCAGATGTCGCTTCCCTCTTGCCGGCTCGCCACCGCCGCGCGAAATGTTTCCACAGATAACTCCGCACAATGATGGCTGCTGAACGGTAGGCCATCCAGGGCCAAAATCAGCGCCTCTGGCGCGATCGTCAGGGCATCGTCCACTGACTTGTCCTGGACGAGGGTCATCAACATATCGCCGCAGGCCATGGTGGACAGGCAGCCATCGGCCCAGAATGAAGACTCAACGATCTGCTCCCCACGAAGCCGCAGGTACATCTCCATCACCTCGCCGCACCAGCCGACCTTCACGGCTTGTGCATCGGGATTCTCCATGCGCCCGTAATGGGTTGGATGGCGGCCGTGCTGCTTGACCTTCGCGGAGAAGGCGGAGGGCCGTAGCTCGATCACCTCCGAAACAGGCGCTTGATCGCCCAACGCACCTGAGATGGCACCTGCGATGGCGCCGGCGGCCTCACCATCCTGCAGCGCGGCCGTTTGCGTCAGTTGTTCTTCAACCATATCTTCTCTTCCTGCTCATGTCCGGCCAGCCTCGCCGCGACACGCTCCCACAGGGTGCGCAGCGCCAGGGCTGCCGGCGAGTCGGGCCGGTACGCCGTGATCGGCTCGCCATGCACCATGGCATCCGTCACGAGAGGGTCGAAGGGAAGGTGACCGGCCATCCCGATGCCGTTCTCGCGACAGTATGACTCGATCTGCTCCGTCCCCGCGGGATAGATGTCCGCCTTGTTGATGCATACGATGACCGGCACACGGAAATGCGCGGTCGTCTCGACCACGCGCACCAGATCATGGATGCCCGCGGCCGTCGGTTCGGCCACGATCAATGCCAGGTCGGCGCCCGATACGGCAGAGATGACCGGGCAACCGATGCCGGGCGGACCGTCAACAATCATGGCAGCAGCGCCCTCATCCATGACCAGCAGGCGAGCCTGTTGCTTGACCAGCGTGACCAGCTTGCCCGAGTTCTCCTGCGCAGGCAACAATGCTGCGTGGAACAGAGCGCCATACCGGCTGTCCGAGCGGAACCACAAGCCCGCGACCTGCGGCGACATGGCGATGGCCTGCTCCGGGCACTGGTAGACGCACGCCGCACACCCCTCGCAGGCGATCGGATCCACCGTGTAGGGTCCCGCGCCCGATGGCGGGAGCACGGCATCGAACCGGCAGACCTCGTAGCAGCGCCCACACCCCTCGCACAGCTCGGGATCGATCGACGCAACCGATCCGCCGATGAATTGATGAGTTTCGAGCGCCCGCGGGTTCAGCACCAGTTCCAGGTTGGACGCATCGACGTCCGCGTCCGCCAGCACTGCCGCCACGGGCGGCTCGCCCTCGGCCGCCAGATGTGCGAACGCGGCCGCGACGCTGGTCTTGCCGGTGCCGCCCTTGCCGCTCAGGATCACCAACTGCTTCATGATGCGCCCCGTACCCGGTGCGCGATCTGCTCGTATAGCACCCCGAACCGGTCCTCGTATTCCCCGAAAAGCTCGATCAGCGTGCGTCCCCGGGCCACCCCCTCCGCGATGGTGCGATCGAAGGGGATCCGCATCAGGATCGGCGTTCCGGCGCCCTCGGCAAACGTCTCCACGTCGTCGTTGCCGATGCCGTCGCGGTTCAGGACGATCCCGGCCGGGATCCCCAGCTCCGCGGCCACCTCGAGTGCCAGCCGCAGGTCGTGC
>CAZMIS010000182.1:0-8476 GCA_964566325.1 uncultured Anaerolineales bacterium | reverse complement strand
TCAGCACCGCCCCGCTGCCGCCAGCGTGTCAGCACATCCGGCAGGTTGTTCCTGGCGTGCTCCGCTTCGGTAAGGGCTTGTGGCGGAGTTACACCGAGATTGTCGTCGGGCAACAATGGCTGGCGCTTGTCGTCCAGGCTCCAGCCGTCGGCCTGCATGTCGTAGAACCAGACGTTGTCGGTGCCACCCGAGTTGGTCTTCGTGAACAGCAGGATGGCGGTGGACACCCCGGCATAGGGCTTGAAGGCGCCCGCCGGCAGGGAAATGACGGCGTCGAGCTTCTGCTCCTCCACAATGATTCGGCGCAGTTCCTTGTGCGCCTTGCTGGACCCGAACAGCACCCCGTCCGGCACGATGACAGCGGCCCGGCCGCCCGGCTTCAACAGCCGCAGGAACAGCGCCAGAAACAGCAGCTCGGTCTTCTTGGTCTTGACGATGGCCAGCAGGTCCTTGGCGGTGTTCTCGTAGTCCAGGCTGCCGGCAAACGGCGGGTTGGCCAAGATCAGGCTGTAGGCTTCTTCGTCGCCCGCGTGCGCCTTGCCCAGTGAGTCTTTGTAGCGGACATCGGGGTTGTCCACCCCGTGCAGCGCCATGTTCATGCTGCCGATGCGCAGCATGGTGTTGTCGAAGTCGTAGCCATGAAACATGCCGTGATGGAAGTGCTCGCGCAGCTTCGCATCGCGAAAGATCTCGGGGTGCGACTCCCGAAGGTACTCACCGGCCGCTACCAAGAAGCCGCAGGTACCGCTCGCCGGGTCGCAAACGGTGTCCTTGGGTGTCGGTGCGGTCATCTCGACCATCAGACGGATGATGTGGCGCGGCGTGCGGAACTGTCCGTTTTGGCCCGCGCTGGCGATCTTGCCGAGCATGTACTCGTACAGGTCGCCTTTGGTGTCGCGGTCATCCATAGGGACTTGATCCATCAAGTCCACCACTTTGGTCAGCAAAGCCGGGGTGGGAATCGTGAAGCGTGCGTCCTTCATGTGGAGGCTGTAAGTGCTTCCGTCGCCGCCCAGGCTGCGCAGGAAGGGGAAGACGTGCTCACCCACGACCTTGAACACCTCGGTGGCCTCGAAGTTCTTGAAGCGCGACCAGCGCATGTCTGCGTAGGCTCGACCTCGCTCATCGCTCCCTTCCGGGTAGATGCGCCGCTCCATGGGTTTGCCCAGCCGCTGAGCCTTGCGCTCCTCCACCGTGTGCAGGTCGTCCAGGCGGCGAAGAAAGAGCAGGTAGGTGATCTGTTCGATCACCTCAATCGGGTTGGCAATGCCGCCGGACCAGAATGCATTCCAGAGTGCGTCGACTTTGCTGCGGAGTTCGCCAGTGAGCATGTGTTGGTTCTGTTCGAAACTTGATTCGGGAGTGTGTGGTGAGATCGGGGGCTGGACGCTCAGGCTTGGCCTGGCTTCGGCAGGAGAGGCTTGATCTCGGCAAGGTTGGCGATGACCACCTGCTTCTCGCCATTTCGGGGCGTGCCGTTGGGCTCGAAGTTCAGCGTCCTCAGGGTGTAGAACAGCATCGCCTGACGGCACGGCACGGTGACCTTTCCATTCTTCATCCCGTAGTCAATCTCGACACCTTCCCGCTGCTTGAGCGTGAGCGAATCGTGCGGCTTCAGGACGAGGTCCACGTTGGTGTGCCACTCGCGGTCCTGCGACGAGTCAACGTCTGAGGCCACAGGGGCACCGGGCGACAGGATTCGGCCCAGGACGAAGTCCCTGAACCCCCCGCGAAGGTGGCAGTACGCCCGGACGTGCCACCGAACGCCGTCATAACCGAACGCGTGGGGGCTGATGAAGCGCTCTTGCGGCTCGTCACGCGCGATCGACTGGTACTGGATACGCAGCTTCGCCCGTTCGGACATCGACTGCAGCAGAAGGGCGAGGGTCTTCGGCTCGACCGTCCGACTGGGAAGCGGTACCGAGGCCATGGGCGGCCGAAACGCCAGGAACGCTTGGTCGGTGGTCAAGATCTGCCGTTCCAGCGCCAGCAACTGAGACAGGTACTGGCGGGCTCCGCTGGTCTCGTAGCGGGGGGCAAACCCTGGCGTAGCGACGTAAGTCCGGGAACTGGTGTCGTACTCCAGGTTGCCCGGCGCCACCTCGGCGTAGCGCGCGATGTCGGCAGACGCCTGGGGCACCGAGATCTTGAAGAAGTCCGTCACGTCCCGGCGGTTGATGTGGCCACCCCACTGCAGACGGAAGTCGATGAACTGCAGCCTGCGCTCCTGGCTCCACTTGACGGGACCGGAGTCGGCGGCCTCGTCTTGAGGCGAAGCCTTGCTGGAGCGCGAAGAGGGTCGCTGGGCGGAAGGTGGTGCAGCCCCCGGCTCAGCGGGCGGGCTGATCACCTGGGTTGGGTCAGCGGCTCGGCGGGGGTAGGTTCGGCTTGGCATGGCGCCAGTATAGTTTGTTGACGAGCATAGAAAGTACGCGTATAGTAAATGTACTGGTTGGGGCGCCACTCCGCAAGAGCAGGCGCACCGCACGTTCAAGTCAACGAGCGCGAATGCTCCATCTAAGGGTTCACATGACAGTCAAGCACCAGATCCTCTTCTATCCGGTGGGCAACGGCGACACATCGCAGGTTGTCCTCAGCCAAGGGCGCCGCGTCCTGTTCGACTTCTGCCACCGCCCGAACGCCGAAAGCGCGGACACACCCGAGATCGATATCAAGAAGCGGCTCAAGGAGGAGTTGCAGGCTTCCGGGCGTGACTACTTCGACGTCGTGGCCTTCACGCACGCCGACGCCGACCACATCATGGGCAGCACCGAGTTCTTCGAGCTGCATCACGCCTCGAAGTACCAGGGCAAGGACCGCATCAAGATCCGCCAGCTCTGGGTGCCGGCAGCGATGGTGCTGGAGAGTGCATCCAACGACCAACAGAGCCATGAGTTCGTCATCCTGCGGCAGGAGGCCCGCCACCGCCTGCTGGAAGGCAAGGGCGTCTTGGTCTTCTCGAAGCCGCAGGCACTGATGGACTGGCTCGTTCCGAAGCTCAAGGAGCGTGGCGAGCCCGCGACCGCGCGTGATCACCTGTTCGTCGACGCGGGCACGCTGGTGCCGGGCTTCACGCTGCCGGCGGATGGCGCTGAGTTTTTCTGCCACTCGCCGTTCATCAAGCACTGCGAAGGCGGCGACGTGATTCGGAACACCGCCGCCCTGGTGTTCAACGTCAGGCTGCAGGCCGGCAGCAGCTCCTTCGACTATCTGGAGATCGGCGACGCCCACTGGGAGGACCTGGAGGACATCGTGCGCATCACGAAGTGGCACAAGAACGACGACCGCCTGGCCTGGGACCTGATCAACATTCCGCACCACTGCAGCTACCTGTCGCTGAGCGACGAGAAGGGCAAGAAGGAGACTGAGCCCAAGCCGCTGGTGAAGGAGCTGCTTCTCGCGGGGAAGCAGGACTCGTACATCGTCAGCTGCAGCAAGCCGGTCGTGGACGTGAAGGAGTCCTACGACCAGATCCAGCCGCCCCATATCCAGGCGCGCAAAGCCTATGAGCGCTACCTGAAGGAGGTGAAGGGCCGCAAGTTCCTGGTGACCATGGAGGAGCCCAACGCCAACAAGCCCGAACCCTTGGTGTTCGATGTGACCGCCAGTGGCGTGTCGTGGACCAAGATGGCGCTGATCGGTGCCCCCGCCATCGTGGCCAGCCGTCCGTCGCGAGCCGGGTGATGGCAGCGGAATTCCACGAGATCGCCGGCTTCGGCGAACTGACTGACCCCGGGCAGCTGAACTTGCCTCGGGCGCGAGCGCTCGTGGCGGCGGTGCATGACGCGGGCGACTTCACGCTCGTGCGGTTGCTGTCCCACACCGTGCCGGGAGTGACGCCCATCGAGGTCCTGGTGGTTGATGTTGAGTGCGACGGGGTGCCGTCCAGGAACCCTGCCGGCATTCAGTACTGTGAGCGCTTGGCCTTGTTCGTGCCCGAGGACCCTGGGGCGCTGGTCGAGGTGTCCGCGCTGCGCAAGTCGTTCCCGGTGTTGATGCACCAGAACCACGGCACGCGCGATGGCGCGGCCAGCCTGTGCCTCTACTTCGAGCCGACCCCGACAGTGATGCGCACCTGGACGCCGCAACGGTTCCTCCGTCGTATCCAGTGGTGGCTGGAGCAGAGCGCCAAGGGCGAGTTGCACCCTGCGGACCAGCCCGTGGAACACCTTTTCTTCGCCTCGAAGTACGAACTCGTGCTCCCGTGGAACCTGGACGCCCTCCAGGCCACTGCTGGCATGAAGATGGCTGTCGCGCGCGGCAAGACCCGGCCTGATGGTGGCGGCACGTTCTTGTTAAGGCCCGCCGGCAATGGCGGTAACCAGCCGGCGGGATCGGCAACGCTCATCGAATTGATGTTGCCTCCCGTGGTGCAGGGATTCGTCGAGCGGGATCCTTCAACACTAGGTGGTCTCGCCGAAATGCTGGAACACCGAGGGGTGCAACTGCTACCGCGCATGATCGCCGCGCTGACGGAAGGTGTTGGAAATGCCGGCGTGCCTGCGGGACTGGCTGAATCCTTCGTGGTCATCGTTGTGCACATTCCTCTGGTGCGTGAGGCCGGCGGAGCTGTGCAGAAAGTCTCTCGCCGGGCCTTCCTGGTTCTGGGGGATGCGCGCGAGCTTGGCGTCAAGACGGGCGCGCTGTACCTGCTCGACAAGAAGTACTTCGCCGAGATCCAAGGATCTGTCTTGGCGCGGGCACCGGCGATCGAATGGAAGAGCGAGCGCATCTTTCCGATGAGCGTCCTGCAGTTCCCGGACAGCGCGGCGGCGCGCAAACAGTCGAGCATTCATGTCGAAGGACCGCGTGCAGCCTTGGTTGGGGCTGGCTCGCTCGGCAGCGCCATGCTGAACTTGTGGATCCGCGCCGGCTGGGGCCAGTGGTCGGTCATCGACAAGGACCATGTGAAGCCTCACAACCTGGTCCGGCACATGGCCTTCTCGCAGCATGTTGGCGAGCTGAAATGCGACGTTGTGTCCGAGCTTTGTGGGGCCGCCACCGAGGGCGCGGCCAGCGTGACGGCGGTCAGGGGTGACGCCTGTGACGCCGGTGTCCCGGCGATTAAGGAGGCGCTCAACTCTGGGTCGTTGGTGGTCGACGCGTCCGCCGCGCTGGAGTACCCACGGCAGGCCAGCTTCCAGGATGCGCTGCCCCGCCATGTCACGGTCTTCGTCACGCCCGCCGGCAACGGGGCCGTCCTGATGTTTGAGGACAGGGCGCGCTCCATGCGCCTCCGTACCCTGGAAGCCCAGTACTACCGCGCCGTGATTCAACAAGCGTGGGGTGAGCGGCACCTTGAAGGCCATCTCGGCACCTACTGGAGCGGTGCGAGTTGCCGGGACATCTCGGTGGCCATGCCGTACTCGCGCATTGCCGTGCACGCCAGCACCCTGGCCGAACAGGTCATGTTCCGGGCGCAGTCCGATGAGGCCTGCATCCGGGTTTGGGAACGCGATCCCGAAACCGGAGGGGTATCGGTACATGACGTTGAGCCAGCCACAGAGCGGCGACTTGACTTCGGCGATCTGACGGTCTTCTACGACGATGGCTTGGCAGCGCATCTGAAGTCGCTCCGACTGGCGGCCTTGCCGAACGAGACCGGCGGCGTCTTGCTGGGCTATCACGACTTCAACGTGGGAGCCATCGTGCTGGTGGATGCGCTGCCGGCACCGTCGGACAGTCACGCCAGCCCTGGTTCATTCGAGCGAGGCACTTCTGGTCTGGTCAGTGCTGTACAGGACGCGTCGGCACGGACCGCGGGCATCGTCGGCTATGTCGGCGAGTGGCACAGCCATCCTCGCGGGCACTCGGCCAAGCCGAGTCGTGATGACCTGATTCAACTGGCCGAACTCAGTCTTGGCATGCATGGCGACGGGCTCCCCGCGCTCCAACTCATCGTGGGAGAGAACGACATCCAGGTGCTGCAGGGCATGGTCAAAACATGACGGCGCCTCACCCATCCATCGCGCTGGCTTTGTCGGGCGGGGGCATCCGGGCCATGGTGTTCCACCTTGGCGTCATGAAGCATCTGGCCGAGCGCGGCCTGATGGAGGATGTGGCCAAGGTCTCCACCGTGTCTGGGGGCAGCCTGCTCGTCGGGCTGCTGCTTCAGCAGAACCAGATGCGCTGGCCGACCTCGGAGCAGTTCTTGGCGCGCTCGCTGCCGGCGCTGCGGGCGTCGCTTTGCACTCGTAGCCTGCAATGGGGTGCAGCGCGGCAGTTGCTGAACCCGATGAACTGGCGATTCCTTCTGTCGCGGGCCAACCTGCTGGCGAGGGCGTTGCAGCGCGAATGGCATGTGCAAGGGGCTTTGGCCGATCTCCCGCAGGCGCCGGAGTGGTCAATCAACGGAACGACCGCCGAGAACGGCAAGCGCTTCCGCTTCAAGCGGCACGACATCGGCGACTACACCCTGGGCTATGCCTCGGCTGAGCGGTTTCCACTGGCCAGTGCGCTGGCAGTGTCTGCCGCCTTTCCCGGCGGCTTCGGGCCTTTGACCTTGGATGCTTGCCGTTTTGAGTGGCGCAGGCGCTCATGGGATGACCCGCCTGATGCTGCCAAGCCCGTCGAGATAGCGTTCCGCCGGCTTCATCTGTACGACGGCGGCGTCTACGACAACATGGGCCTGGAGCCGTTCTTTGATGCCGGGCGGCAGCGTCCGAAGCGTGACGGCGACTTCATCATCTGCTCGGACGCCGGTGCGCCGTTGGCATCCGGCTTCAACCAGGGGCCGCTAAACGTCTTCCGGCTGAAGCGCGTCGCCGACATCATGTCGGAGCAGTCCAGATCGCTGCGCGTCCGTTCCTTCGTCCAATTCCTGCAGGCGACGCCCGCTGGCGGTGCTTACCTTGGCATCACTACGGCCATCTCCGGAGGGAAAGGCTGCCCATCGGCGCAGTTCGCCGCGTCGTTCCCGACTACTTTGCGGCGACTGAAGCATGAAGAGTTCGATCGTCTTGCTGCGCATGGGCAGGGGGTCGCTGACCGGTTCCAGAAAGACTACGGGATGCTGTAGGTGACCGTCTAGGAAGGGCCGCGAACTTGCATCGATGGTGCTGCCGGGTGGTGACAGGCACAGCAGAGAATGCTTGAACCATGTCCGTCGACCTGTTTCCGTGCGTCGATTCAATGCTGCCGTGGCTCCCAGGGGAAACCCTGTTCAGCTTGTGCAGCCGGCAGCACCGTCTGTGGGGCTACAGCCTGTCCTCGCGTTCGGCCGAGATCATGTTTGGTGGCAAGCGCCTGGGTACTCAGCATGACTTCCCGAGCGGGCTCGACGCATTCGCTCTTCGCACCGAAGGGCAACTCGGCTCCGCCGTTGAGATTGCACGTGAACGGACGATGCTGCGGTTCTATCAGCCATTCCTTGCCAAGACCGAGATCGACCATGCCATCTGGGCAATGCGGGGCCCGGTGGTTACCCACCTCAAGTTTCGATTGGGCCTGCTGACGAGTCGCTTTAGGGCAAACCATCCGTTGAAGGCTTGTTTGGCGTGCATGCAGACCGATCTGAGTGAGCACGGCTGGGTCTACTGGCATCTCGAGCATCAGTATCCGGGCGTCTGGATATGCCCGGTGCATGGCGCGCCTTTGCGCATATCCCAGGTCAAGTCAACGGGCGTCGAGCGATTCCTCTGGAGCCGTCCCGTCGAAGCTCATCTTGGAGATCCTTGGCCAGCGAGCGATGTCGCTCAGCAGGTGGCTCTGCTGCGCCTTTCCAAACTGACGGTCGCCCTGGTGGATTACAACAGGGAGGATGGTTGGCTGGGTGCTGATGCCGTGCAGGACACGCTTCGCGCGAGGCTCCGGGAGCGAGGTTGGCTGACGGCAACGGGCAACGCGCGGCTCGCGGTGGCGGCAGCCGACTACCTGCAGCATTGCTCGACGCTGCGCCTTCCCGCTGAACTTGCCGGCCTTCCTTCGACTCTTGAGGAGGCGAAGGCACAGATCGGCAGGCTGATTCGTACGCTGCGCTCGGGCGTCCATCCGATCAGGTTGTTGGTGGCGATCGACTGGTTGTTCTCCAGCGCTGATGATTTTCTTGCGCTTCATTCAGGTGCCACAGATGTGGACACCATCCGGCCGGCCAAAGAGGTCACTACGTCGGCGAGTCAGTCTGCCAGTGATCTGGCTCGTCGAGCGCGGCTAGCCGCGTTGCTGAAGTCGGGTACGTCTGCGACTGCAGCAGCGAAGGAAATCGGCATCGATGTATCAACTGCGATGGCCTGGGCTGCGGCCGAAGGAATCCAGGTGCCGCGGCGGCCAAAGGTCTTGAAGGCCGAGGTTCGCGCTTCACTTCTGCACTGTCTTCGCAAGGGAATGGACAAGGCCGATGCGGCGGGGCGCCACGGCATCTCTCTCGAGACCATCACGCGGCTCCTGCACACGGAGATCGGGCTGCACTCGGCGTGGAAGGTGGCGAGGGCTAAGGCGGCGCAACGGCGCGCTCGTGGCGCGTGGCAAAAGCTGCTTC
>CAZMIS010000181.1:0-8500 GCA_964566325.1 uncultured Anaerolineales bacterium | reverse complement strand
CGAATGACTTCGTGCGCCCATGACGCAGGTCGTGCTCGAGGCGCACGACCTGCGCATGACGTTCCAGGATGCTAATCGGGCCGACCTGCTCGCGCTCGACGGGTTATCCCTTGCGGTCGAGCAGAGCGAGTTCCTCTCGATCGTCGGGCCCTCGGGGTGCGGCAAAAGCACGTTGCTGCGGTTGCTTGCCGGGCTGGTCCGGCCCATCGCCGGCCGCGTCACCCTGCGCGGGCAGCCGCTCACCGAGCCGCAGCGGGAGATCGGTTACGTCTTCCAACGCGCCAACCTGATGCCCTGGCGCACCGTGCGGGCCAACATCACGCTCCCCCTCGAGATTGCGGGGGCGCAGGGCCCGGACATCGCCCGCCGCGCGGACGAGGCCGTCGCGCTGGTCGGATTGGACGGCTTCGCCGATGCGTATCCGGCGCAGCTGTCGGGCGGGATGCAGCAGCGCGTCTCCCTGGCCCGCGCATTGATTCACGAGCCGGCGGTCCTGCTGCTGGATGAGCCGTTCGGGTCGCTCGATGCACTGACACGGGAGCGCATGAACGCGGAGCTGCTGCGCATCTGGAATCTGCGCCGGCCCACGGTCATCATGGTGACGCACAGCATCAGCGAGGCCGTCTTCCTGTCCGATCGCGTGCTGGTCATGACCCCGCGCCCCGGACGCATCCGGGCGACTTTCTCCGTGCCCTTGCCGCGGCCCCGGCGCCAGGAGCTGACCTCCGATCCGGCGTTCCTCCAGCTGGCGCGGCAGATCCGCGCTGAGATCGTGGATTGAACCTGCCGCGCACGGCTGCATGATTCCTTCCTGGCCAGGTCCGGAAAAACCTGTTGCAATTCTGTACCGGCCGTGCTAACATGGCCGCGGCTCGTGAGCCACATCACCCTGTAAGGCGGCGCCTTCATGGCCGAAGATCCCCGGCAACTCAAGATCCTCTATCTGACGGCAGAGTGCGTGCCCTTTGCGAAGACGGGCGGGCTCGCGGACGTCGCCGGCGCCCTGCCCAAGGCGATTCGCGGGCTGGGGCACGACATCCGGATCATGATGCCGCGCTACGGCCGGATCGAGATCGAACGATTCCGGCTGAAGCCGGTGCTGCAGGGGCTGAGCGTACCGATGGACGAGGGCGCGCAGCCCGCTGCGCTTTACGGCGCAGCCATCGGCGGCGGCCCTTCAGAGACGCCCGTCTACTTCGTGGACAGCGAGCGCTACTTCGACCGGCAGGGCATCTACATGTACCCGGACGATGCGGAGCGCTTCATCTTCTTCTCGCGCGCGGCCCTGGAGGCCTGCCGCGCACTCGATTGGCGCCCCGACGTCATCCACTGCAACGAGTGGCACACCGCCGTCGTTCCGAATTGGCTCCGGTCCGTTTACGAGGACGATCCCTTCTTCCGCGGGGTCGCGACGCTGTACACGGCGCACAACCTGGAGTACCAGGGCATCTTCGGGCATCGGGTCCTCGAGATCGCCGGGCTGGCGGATCACGGCTTCATCGCGCATCCGGACGTGGCGCCGGATCTCAACTACGTCGTCGACCTGATGGCGCGCGGCATCCTCTTCTCGGACATCATCAGCACCGTGAGCGAGACCTATGCGCGCGACATTCTGACGCCGGAGCACGGGCAGCGCCTCGATCCCGTGCTGCGCGACCGTCGCGATCGCCTGTACGGGATCCTCAACGGCATCGACACGGAGTTGTACGACCCTGCCACCGATCCGCACATCGCGGCGCATTTCGATGCGGAGTCGCTGGCGCCGCGTGCGGAGAACAAGGCCGCCCTGCAAGCCGAGTTCGGGCTGCCCGTCCGCCCGGATCTGCCCCTGATCGGGGTGGTCTCTCGCCTCACCGACCAGAAGGGCCTGGACCTGATTCAGGCGGTCGTCGATCCGCTGCTGCAGCACATGGGGTGCCAGCTGGTCGTGATGGGCACCGGAGAACTGCGCCATCATGAGATGCTGAACGGCTTGGCGAGCCGGCGGCCCCAGCAGGTCGGGGTCCAGCTCACCTTCAGCCGTCCGCTGGAGCAGCGCATCTACGCCGGGTGCGACGTCTTTCTCATGCCGTCCAGGTTCGAGCCCTGCGGGCTGAACCAGATGGTCGCGATGCGCTACGGCGCGGTGCCGGTGGTCCACGCCACGGGCGGCCTGGTCGACACGGTCCAGGACTACGACGCGACGACCCGAGCGGGAAACGGCTTCAGCTTCGAGCGCTACGACGCCATGGCGCTGTTCGCCGCGCTCGTCCGGGCCCTCGAAACGTACCGCCATCGGGAGGTCTGGCAGCAGTTGATCCGCAGGAACATGGCTGCGGACTTCTCGTGGGCCCGCTCGGCTGAGAAGTACGTGGACCTCTACGATCGCGCACTTGCCGCCCGGCGACAGGCGATGCTGCCACTGCGGGACTACGGGCTCGATGCGCCAGACGTGAACGTGGGGTAAGAACTTGCCGTCAGAGAAGCTCTACTACCAGGATGCCTATCTGCGCACTTTTGAAGCGCAGGTGGTGGCGCGGCAGCGCATGGCGACCGGCAAGGCGGCCATCGCGCTGGACCGAACCGCGTTCTATCCGACCGGGGGAGGCCAGCCGAACGATACGGGGAGCCTGAAGGCGTCGGGCGGAGCTACGGTCCAGGTGATCGACGTGGTGGCGGATGACGGGGTCATCTGGCACGTGCTGGACCACGAGTTGGATGCGCCGTGCATCACGGCCGAACTCGATTGGCCCCGCCGGTTCGATCACATGCAGCAGCACACCGGGCAACATGTCCTGTCGCAGGCGTTCATCGTGAACTGCGACGCGGAGACGGTTGCGTTTCATCTCGGCGAGCGGGTCTGCACGATCGACTTGAACCGGGCCGACCTGGATGCTGCGACGCTGGCGCGCGTCGAGACGGCCGCAAATGCCGTGATCGACGCCGCGCTGCCGGTGTCGGCTACGTTCGTCACGCCCGGGGAACTGGCGCAGCTGCCGCTTCGCCGGCCGCCGAAAGTGGCGGAGAACGTGCGCATCGTCCAGGTCGAAGGCTTCGACTGGTCGCCGTGCGGCGGCACGCACGTGGCGAACACCAGCCAGATCGGCCTGATCAAGGTGATCGGTGCGGAACGCCGCGGCAGCGAGCTGAGGATCTCCTTCCTGTGCGGCCAGCGCGCCCGCGCCGACTACGCACGCCTCAAGGCGCTTGCCCAGGGTCTGGTCGCCCGGTATATGACGGCGGAGGACGATGTCCTCGACCTGCTGGATCGACGCACGGCCGAGGCGGACCAGGTGCGCAAGGAGCTTGCGGACCTCGAGCGCCAGTGGGCCGAGACGACCGCGGCGGCACTGTGGGGCGAGGCGGCGCAGCACGGATCGCTCCGGGTCGTGACCGCCGCACTGGACGGATCGATCGATCGGGTGAAGAAGGTCGCCCAGGCGCTGCGGGCACGGCCGGGCGTGGTCGCCTGTCTGGGCGCGCACGGCGAGCGACCGCAACTGGTCGTGACGCGCTCGGATGACGTCCAGGCGGACGCAGGCGCGCTGCTGCGGCTGGCCGCGGCGGCCGGCGGCGGGCGCGGCGGTGGCCGGCCGGATTGGGCGCAGGGGGGTGTTCCCTCCGACGAGGCCCTGGGCATTGCGTTCGATGCGCTCCTGCACGCGCTCCATACCGCGCGGGAAGACACTTGAGGTGGCCAATGAAAGAAGTATCCCCCGGCATCTTCGTTGAGACAGATCAACGCGGGGCCAACTACAGTGCCATATTGACCGATGACGGGTTCATCGTGATCGATACGCCGATCGTGCCCAGGCAAGCCATCGCCTTTCGGGATGAGCTGCTGCGGATCGCGGGCGGCAAGGCGTTCCTCTACATCATCAACACGGACCATCACCGCGGCCACATCGTGGGCAACCAGTACTTCGTGCCCACCCCGGTGGTGGCGCACGACATCGCCTGGAAGCACATGAAGGGCTACGGTGACAACTTCAAGCAGCGCGTCATCGACTCGTTCAAGAAGGAACCGGAGATCCAGGCGCAGTTCACGGATATCCAGATCGTCGTGCCGAAGATCACCTTCTCGCACCGGCTCGACATCGTGCGCGGCGGCCGTGATCTCCGCATCATCCGGATCGGCGGGCACACCGCGGCCACGTCGGTCGTGTGGATGCCGAACGAGAAGATGCTCTTCGTGGGCGACGCGGTGTGGGTCGACCAACATCCGTACATGGCCCAGGGCAACTCCAAGGAGTGGCTCGATGGCCTGACCTTCATCCGGAAGCTGCGCGCGGATCAGATCGTGCCGGGACGGGGACCCGTCTGCGGCCGCGAGGGCACGGAGCGTTCCTCGGAATACATCCGCTACATGCGGGCGCGCATCCGGACGTGCCACCGGCAGGGCCGGACCAAGCAGGAGACGGTGCAGACGGTGCTGCGCGAGGTGGTGGGCTGGTTCCCGATCTCCGCTGCGCTGAAGTCGAAGACCGAATCGCAGATCAAACAGGGGATCGGGCGCATCTGGAACGAGATGGACAAGGCCGCCAAGGCCAAGGAGAAGTCCGAGCCCGAGCTGGAGTTTGACGAAGGCGGAGGCGAATAGCGAGCCATGGCTAAGGCGGTGCTCCAGGGCCGGGTGACGCCCGCCGACGAATTGCGCGAGCTTCTGACGTCGGCCGAGAAGCTGGCTGCCAGCGTCAGCGGCAACGCGCAGAACGCGGCCGGACTGCTGGCCGCGCTCGACCGCATCGCAGAGCTGTGGCCGCTCCTCGACGCGCAGGGCGTCGATCTGCGCTCGGAGGCCGGGCGCTGGGAGACGCTCCAGGCCGTCGTGCAGCGGCGCGGGGCCGCCATCGTGGAGGCACTCAAGCCGCTGGGCGGCATCCAGGCACTTCGCCGGCAGACCCATCCCGGCGGCGGTGAGGGGTCCTGGTGGCGCCTGGATGAGTGGGTGGCTGCGATACGGCGCCGGGCCTGGCAGCGCACCATCGCCGCGTTCGCCGGCATCATCGTGATCTCAGCGGCCGTCTTCTTCGGGCTACGGGCGCTCTTCCCGGTCGACCCGAAGGTGGTCGAAGCCTCCCGGCTGTTGGACCGGGGCGATCGGCTCGTCCAGGAGGCCGGCGACTACGAGTCCGCGTTGGTCGAGTACCAGCAGGCGGTCGGGAACACCCCTGACGACGCCGAGCTTTGGCTGCGGCTGGGCGCGGTGCAGGAGCGGCTGGGAGACGAGGCGGCTTCAGTGGAATCGTTCGCGCAGGCCCGTGGCCTGATCGGAGATGAAACCAGTTTCTTCTATGCCCGCGCCGCGACCTACATGCTCCTCGCCATGCTCGATGAGGCGGACCGCGACCTGCAGCGGGTGTTTGCCGCAGAGCCCAGGAACGCAAGGGCCTGGTACCTGGCCGCCTCGGTTTACGAGTCCCGCAACCAGATCGGCCAGGCAATCGATGCCCTGAACAAGGTGAGCGAGTACGCGACCGAGGCGCAGCAGGTCGAGTTGATCGCATTGTCTCGCACGCGCATGGGGTTCCTCATGCAGCGGCTCGCGGCGCAGCAAGGCGCGGAGGCTGTGCCCACGACCCCGGCGCCCTGATCCCCGGGGCAGGCGCCGCATCCTCCGCCATCGGGCGCCATCGGGGACAATCATCCGGCGAACAAAGGACATCCATGGGATCGGACATCGCTTTCTGGCTCGCGCTCGTCGCGATGTTGGTCGGGCTGGCGGGCACCGTGCTCCCGGCGCTTCCCGGCATCGCCCTGATCTGGATCGCCGCGCTGATCTACGCCATCGCGGAGGGGTTCACGACAGTGACCCCGCTGGCATTTGCCGCGCTCACCGTCCTCGCGGCGACCGGCCTGGCGTCCGACCTGGTCCTGACCAACGCGGCCACCAAAGTGTCCGGCGCCTCGTGGCAGGCGACGCTCGGCGGCGTGATCGGCGGCGTGGTCGGATTCGTGCTGGGCTTCTTCGTCGGCGCCATCGGCGCCGCGCCGGGCGGCATCATCGGCGCGCTCGCCGGCGTGATCGGCGTCGAGTATCACCATCGCAAGAATCTGCGTGATGCGGTGCGGGCAGGCGGCGGCTGGCTGGCCGGGTGCCTGGCCTCGCGCGCCGTGCAGTTCGTCATCGCGTTCGTCATGGTGGTCCTCTTCGTGTGGCAGGCCGGATTTCGAGGCATCTGGAGCTAGGGCGGGGTGAGAGTGCTGGTCGGCTCCCGCAATCCGGTCAAGGTCGGCGCAGTCGAGGACGTCTTCGCGGCCCATTTCGATGCCCCGATCGTCGAGGGCCTGGACGTAGATTCGGGCGTGCCGGCGCAGCCGGTGGGGGACGAGACGTTCGCCGGCGCGCAGCAGCGCGCGCTCGCGCTGGTGCGGCGCAACGCAGAGGAGGACCTGGGCGCATCTTTCTGCGTGGGGCTCGAGGGCGGCATCACGTGGCTGGCCGACCGGTGGTGGGCCTACGGCGTCATCTGCCTTGCGGACAGCGCGGGGCGCTGCGGCTTCGGCGTTTCGCCCATGTTCGAGCTTCCGCCGGGCATCGAGAGCTCGCTGTTGGGCGGCGAGGAGCTGGGCCACGTCATCGACCGGCTGAGCGGAGATCAGGGCTCCAAGCAGAAGGGCGGCGCGATCTCGTTTCTGACGCAGGGGCGCGTCACGCGGCGCCAGCTCTACGCCCAGGGCCTGACCATGGCCCTCGTCCCCTTTCTGAACCCCGAGCTGTACCCGTCAGGCGGCGCTCCCCTGCGCCGCGCGTCCGAGCCTTAGCCGGCCGCGCTCGTCTGCGCGACGACCCGTCCCCTCGCTGACTGGCGGCGGGCTATTGCGCTTCAGCCACGAGCGCAGCCAGCGCCAGCCATCCGTCCCCGTGCCCCTCGACGCCCACGTCCCGGACGGCCACACCTTCCCGTACGAGCGCAGCCTGCGCAGCTTCCATGTCGGCGCGGGCCCACCCGAAGAGGCGATCCGCCTCGCGTGGTTGCGCGGCGCCGATCGAACGCAGGTAGAGGGCAAGGAGGTGCGCCCGGGCCTCCGACTGCCGGATGGCCCGGGCGCCTTCGAGCAGATCGGGATACCAGCGATGGACGCACTCGTAGATGAAGGCGTAC
The DNA here is from genome assembly GCA_964566325.1 of uncultured Anaerolineales bacterium. Taxonomy (GTDB): domain Bacteria; phylum Chloroflexota; class Anaerolineae; order CG2-30-64-16; family CG2-30-64-16; genus JALOOB01. The sequence goes on along the minus strand of CAZMIS010000181.1, from coordinate 1,415 downwards.
TTCCACCGCCCGACCTCCGCCACGCCGACGGGCAGGACCTTGAAGTCGGCCTGCAGGAACTCGATGGCGCGGTTGAAGGCGGTGTCGCTGCTGCGCGCGGTCATGCGGGCCTGCCGGCGCAGCTCCGGCGTGTCGAGCGGGCCGGACTTCAGGAGGACCTCGTAGACCGTCTTGGCCTCGTGTGACAGTGAGCCGGCCTTGTACTGCTCGAGGTAGTCGTGCTCCGGCTCGCCGTAGTTCTCCGTGAGCGCATAGAAGTGGGGCGCAACCGCCAGCGAGATCATGGTGGCCCGCCGGCGGAGCACCTTGGCGTAGTACACGCGGCGCTGCGGGAGCAACTGGTCCTTCCAGCCCCAGGTGACGTGACCGGGGTCGTCATGGGCATCGGCCACGGGCCGATCGCCCGCGACCGCGGTCCACAGCGCCGGCATCGTGACGTCCTTGATCGGCCAGAAGTAGACGAAGCCGCGCTCGTCGACGTACTGGACCGCTTCGCTGCGGGAGCGCAGCTGCTGCCCGGGCTGAAGGCGGAAGGTGACCGCGCGATGGGCGAGGATGCGTTCGTAGGTCAGGGCCGGCATGGTTTCCTTGTCATCTGTGATTGGGTGTGCAGGTGCGAAGGGTGTTATTTATCACCACTGGGGCGGTTGGCCAGAATCTCGTCGATGCGGCCCAGGACGTCGTCCGTCAGCAACGGCAGCACGTCCAGCGCCTTCATGTTCTCGTGCACCTGCTCGGGCCGGCTTGCGCCCGTGATCACGGTGCTCACGTTCGGATTCGAAAGGCACCACGCCAGCCCCAACTGCGCCATGGTGCAGCCCAGCTCGTCCGCGATCGGCTTGAGCCGTCGCACCTTCTCGATGCGCTCGGGCTTGATGACGCTGTCGCGCAGCCACTCATAGCCCTGCAGGTTCGCGCGGCTGTCCTGGGGAATGCCGTCGTTGTACTTGCCCGTCAACAGGCCGGATGCCAGCGGGCTCCAGATGGTGGTGCCGTAGCCCAGCTCGTCGTACAGCGGGGCGTACTCCTTCTCGAAACGGTCGCGATGGAACATGTTGTACTGCGGCTGTTCCATGCTGGGCGGCGTGAGGTTGTACTGCCGGGCGATGGCATCCGCCCGCATGATCTGGGCCGCGCTCCACTCGGAGGTGCCCCAGTAGAAGATCTTGCCCTGCTTCACCAGGATGTCCATCGCCCGCACCGTCTCCTCGATCGGCGTGTCGGGATCGGGCCGGTGGCAGAAACACAGGTCGACATAGTCCATCTGCAGCCGGCGCAGCGCGTTGTTGACGCCCTCGATGACGTGCTTGTGCGACAGCCCCAGCTGGTTGGGTCCCTGTCCGCCCCAGAAGATCTTGGTCGACACGACGATGTCCTCGCGGCGCCAGCCGAGCTTCTTGATGGCGTTGCCCATC
>CAZMIS010000180.1:0-8504 GCA_964566325.1 uncultured Anaerolineales bacterium | reverse complement strand
ACCTTGACCTGGTCGTTGGCGATCAGCTCGTCGATGGCCTGGCCCAGCTCCGTGACCGTGGCATGGTTGAAGGCATTCGCGGGTGGGTGATCGATGGTCAGGATGGCAACGCGATCTTCGATCGCAAGGCGAACATTGGTATACTCAGCCATTTGTGAGACTCCTTTCGATGTGAAGGATACTGGCTGCTGCATTCCGCATGCCTGCTGCCAGTATCCGGTATCCAGCGTTCAGTTACGCGTACTCGTGGAAGCCGCGTCCCACCTTCGCGCCGAGATGCCCGGCGCGCACCTTGGTCCGCAGCAGCCGTGCCGGGCGGAAGCGCTCCCCATACTGTGCCTGGAACTTCTCGAGCGCCTCGAGCAGGGTGTCCAGGCCGATCTCGTCCGCAATGGCCAGCGGTCCCTTGCGCTCGCCGTGATAGGTCATGCCCATGCCTGCGATGGCAGCCATGTCGATGTCGTTGAGCGAAGAGATGTGCTCCTGCAGGCACAGGATCGCCTCGTTGAGCAGCGGATACATGACCCGCTCGACGGTGAAGACGCTGTTGGGGTCGGGCTCGAAGGTGGCCAGGATCTGCTGCGTGCCCTCATCGGTCTCGTCGCCGTAGCCGTAGAAGCCCTTGCCGGCCTTCTCGCCCAGCCTGCCGGCCTCCACCATCTTCGTGAAGAGGGTGCCTGCGGCCATGCGGGGCCCGTACTCGTCGGCCATGTAGTCGCCCGTGTACTTGCACACGTCGATGCCCAGCACATCCATCAGGGTGAACGGGCCCATCGGCATGCCCCACTCGACCACGGTCGCATCCATCTCGGTGGCTGACGCGGCCCGCTCCTCGAGGCAGAACGCGGCCTCGTTCAGGTATGCCATGAACAGACGATTGACCAGGAAGCCGGGGCACTCCTGCACGATGACGGGCAGCTTGCGCAGCGATTCGGCGAACATCATCACGTCGTCGATCGTCTCCTGCGCGGTGTCCAGCCCGGGGATCACCTCCACCAGCTTCATGACGTGCGCCGGGTTGAAGAAGTGCATCCCGATCACCTTCGAGGGCCGCTTCGTCGCGGCGGCCATCTCGCTGATGGAGAGCGCGGACGTATTGCTGGCGATCACCGCGGTCTCCGGAAGCACGGCATCCAGCTCGGCCAACACCGCCTTCTTGATCTTCATCTTCTCGGGCACGGCCTCGATGACGATGTCCACGTCCGAGAAGCTGTCGTAGGTCAACGCCGGCTCGATCATGCTGATCTTGCTTTCGGCCTCACCCGCGCTCATCTTGCCCTTGTCCACCCGGCTCTGATAGATGTGCCGGACGGTCTCCATGCCCTTGTCGAGCATCTTCTGGTCGACGTCCTTCAGCACCACCGGCAGCCCGCTGTAGCTGATGAGCTGGGCCAGGCTGCCGCCCATGGTGCCCGCGCCGACCACTGCGGCCTTGAATATGTACATGGTTGCCTCCTTGGTTGCAGGTTGCAGGTTGAAGGTGGAAGGTTGTACGCGCTCAACCCGGGCCCTCGACCCGAAACCGTGAGTTCTCTATGGCTAGATCCGTTCCACGATCAGCGCGGCGCCCTGGCCGCCGCCCACGCACAGGGTGGCCGCACCGTAGCGGCTGCCGCGGCGTTTCATCTCGAAGAGCAGCGTGGTCGTGATGCGCGCACCGGACTGGCCGACCGGATGGCCGAGCGCGATCGCGCCGCCGTTGACGTTCGTCTTGTCCCAGTCCCAGCCGTGACCGTCCTGTGCCATCTTGATCCCCACGGCAAGCGACTGAGCCGCAAACGCCTCGTTGAGCTCGACCAGGTCCAACTGATCGTACGTGAGGCCGGCGCGGGCCAGCGCTTTGGGCACCGCGTAGGCCGGTCCGATGCCCATGATGGCCGGATCGACCGCGGCGAAGCCGTAGCTCACGATGCGCCCCATCGGGGTCAGACCCAGCTTGGCCGCGCGCTCCGCGGTGGTGACGATCATCATCGAGGCGCCGTCGTTCATCGGGCACGCGTTGGCCGGCGTGACGGTGCCGCCCTTTCTGAAGACGGTGGGGTAGAGCGCAGCTTTCTGAACGCTCAGGCCCGGGTTGACGCTCTCGTCCTGGGTGATCGTCTCCTTGGCCACCTCCTGGCCGGCCACGCGCTTCACCACCTCGACGGGAACGATTTCGTCCTTGAACTTGCCGATGCGGGTGGCCATGAACGCCTTTTTGTGGCTGTTGACCGCGAACTGATCCTGTGCCTCGCGGGAGATGTTGTACTGCTCGGCCAGGTTCTCGGCCGTCGCGCCCATGATCAGGTTGCAGGTGGGATCGGTGAGACCCTCCCACAGCCCGTCGGTGAACTCGGCGTGGCGCAGCTTCAGGCCCCAGCGCGCGCCCTTAACCACATAAGGGATCAGGCTCATGTTCTCCGTGCCGCCCACCAGGAAGAGCTCGCCGTAGTCATCCTGGATCGATTGGTAGGCGCCCACGATGGCCTGGATGGACGAGGCGCAGTTGCGCTGCACGGTGTACGCGGGGACGTGATGCGGGATGCCGGCGTAGATGGCCGAGACGCGGGCGATGTTGGCCGCCTCCGAGGGCTGGCCGATGTTGCCCATGATCACTTCATCGAGTTCGCCCGGATCGATGCCGGCATCGGCGATGACGCGTTGTATGACGGTCTTGGCGAGGTCATAGGCGGGCACGGTCTTGAATGCGCCGCCAAAGCTGCCGTTCGCAGTGCGCAGTGGATTGCAGATGACGACTTCTTTCATACGAGACTCTCCTTTTCGCGATCTTGGGGCGCCCCGTCGGGGCAGCTGAGGCCCTTCAGCCACAGCTCCACGGTGGCATGGTAGAGGTCGGGCAGGTCGGTGGCGATCATCGCGCGTCGAATCGGGTGGGCCAGCAGCGCGAGCGTTCCGTTTAGTGCGGCCCACAGCACTGTTGCGGCATGGCGTGCGTTGCCCGCCCGGAAGATGCCCAGGGCCATGCCGTCGGCAACGGCCTGGGTGACCAGGTCCAGGGTGCGGTTGGATGCATTCAGAATCAGTTCTTCGCGCTCGGCGGAGATGTTGGCGGCAACCTGACCGCCGTCGAATGCGGTCAACAGGCGGTAGTAGTCGGGCGCGCGCTTCGTGAAGGCCAGGTAGGTGTTGGCCATGGCACGCAGCTTGTCATCGGGGTGGAGGAGTGGGCGTCCGTCGCTGGCTGCAATGAATTGCGCCTCAAGTTCCGCCAATGCTTCGAGGACGAGATCGGCAAGGATGGCTTCCTTGGTGTCGAAGTAGAGGTAGATCGTGCCCTTGGCCACTTCGGCGCGCTGCGCGATCTGATCGACGGTGGCATGCCGGAAGCCGGACTGGGCGAAGACGACGCGCGCTGCGCGCAGGATATCCTGTCTGCGCCGTTCGCGATCCTGTTCGCGTCGCTCCCTGGTGGCCATGGTTTCCCCTCAACGTGCTGCTGCGACTGCCAAAAAATGCCGGTCGGTTCGGTTGCGTATCGTGCGTGCGAAGCGCACGCCCACGTGCGAAACACATGCTCGGTCGGAGGGGTTGTGTCAGGAAAGCCGCGAGGTAACTGACCGACGGTCAGTTACTGACTGATCGTAGTATAGCCCATTGGGGGGCTCGTGTCAATCATAGTGCAATATTCGTGCGAAACTAATCAGATACGGGTCGATCGTCTGACAAGGGGCAGATTGGCCCATTTGTAAGCTGCCACGCAGAGCCTCAGGCGTGAAAGGGTCATTCTTAGCCGTGGATCGGTGGCTTACCGGTCTTTATGAATGTAGGAGAGTTGAGGATGGATTTCGAAGGATATTGCGTCAAGTGTCGTGAGAAGCGCCAGATCAAGAATGGCGAAGTTAAGAATACGCCGAACGGCCGCCGCATGGTGCAGGGCGTCTGCCCCGAGTGCAAGACCAAGGTGACCCGGTTCTTGTCGGCCAAGGCAAAGTAGGTTCGGCCGGGGAGGGCAACCTCCCCATTTCTCCTCCATCGCTGCCTCGCCCCTGATTTCTACGCGCCTGTGTTACAATGGCCCGCATGCCGATCCGTGTCCTCGCGCCCGAAGTCGCCAACCAAATCGCCGCCGGCGAGGTGGTCGAGCGACCCGCGTCCGCGGTCAAGGAACTGATCGAGAACAGCCTGGACGCCGGTGCAACCGAGATCAGGGTCGAGGTGCGAGAGGGCGGGCGGCGCCTGATCCGGGTCCAGGATGACGGCTGCGGCATCCCAGCGGACGAGGTGCGCATGGCCTTCCTGCGCCATGCGACCTCCAAACTGAGCACCACGGAGGATCTGGGCCACCTGACCACCCTCGGCTTCCGCGGCGAGGCCCTGGCAAGCATCGCGTCGGTGGCGCAGGTCACGCTGCTGACCCGAACCGCGCAGAGCGACGCGGCCACCCTGGTCCGTGTCGCCGAGGGTCGCGAGGTGGAACACTCGCTCGCGGGCGCGCCGGTCGGCACCACGGTGACCGTAGAGCACCTCTTTGCCAACGTTCCCGCGCGCTTGAAGTTCCTCAAGCAGCCCACGACGGAAGCGGCACACATCCAGCAGGTGGTCACCCGCTATGCGCTGGCCTACCCCGAGCGGCGCTTCTCCCTGATTTCCGATGGCAAGCTGCTTTTCCAGGCCACCGGGACGGGCAAGCTGTACGACGTGCTGGTCAAGGTCTACGGCCTGGACTTCGCGCGCCAGATGATCGCCATGCCGGCTGCCGGCCCAGCGGAGGACGATCCGGCTGACCCCCAGCCGGGCCGGCGCGGTCCGATGGTGAGTGGCTATGTGGGCGCACCTTCCCTGCACCGTGCCAACCGGGGGTACATCAGCCTCTTCGTCAACCGCCGCTGGTTCCAGGACACCTCGATCGCGTACGCGGTCGTCCAGGCCTACCACACGCTGCTGCCCGTCGGGCGCTATCCGGTTGCCGTGGTGTTCCTCGAGATGGATCCCGAGGATCTCGACGTCAACGTCCACCCGACGAAGGCCGAGGTGCGCTTCCGCGAATCCAACGCGGTGTTCGCCGCGGTGCAGCGCGCGGTGCGCCGCACGGTGGTGGACCAGGCGCCGATTCCCGCGGCCGGCGGCTCGGTCACGGCGCTGCCCCAGGCGTGGCCACAGGAGGCGCCTGCGCTGCAGGCGGGCGGCGGCTGGGACGCCCGCCGGGATGCACTGCTCGGCGCGGGGCACGCCAGGCCCGAGGCACAGGCGAGCTTCCCGCTGCACGCGGCCGGTGCACCTTCCGACGCGCATGCGGGGCACGGGTCGCCGCCCGAGCGACCGCCGCTCCTTCCCATGCTGCGCGTCGTGGGCCAGCTCGCGGCCACCTACATCGTCGCGGAGGGTCCCGACGGCATGTACCTGATCGACCAGCATGCGGCCCACGAGCGGGTGCTCTTCGAGCAGATGCTGGCGGACCACGCGGGGCGCGGCGTGGCGTCCCAGCCGCTGTTGGAGCCGCTGGTCCTCGATCTGACATCCGACCAGGTGGCGGTCGCGGCCGAGGAATTGACCGTGCTGAGCGAAATGGGGCTGGTCCTGGAACCGTTCGGCGGCAGCTCGTACCTGCTGCGGAGCGTGCCGGCCATCCTGGCCAGCAGCGGCCAGCCCGAGCGCGCGGTCGTCGAGATCCTCGACGGCCTGGCCCAGCGCGATAACGTGGTGGACGCCTCGCACGAGGCGCGCACGATCACGGCCATCTGCAAGCGAGCCGCGGTCAAGGGCAACACGCCGATGAGCCTGCCCGAGATGCAGGAGCTGGTGCGCCGCCTCGAAGCGTGCCGTTCACCGCGCAGCTGCCCGCATGGCCGGCCGACGATGGTGTATATGAGCGCCGTGGAGCTGGCGCGGCAGTTCGACCGCATCTGACCTCTCCCGGAACGACTCAGCGGCAATTTCCCACTTCGCGGCGTTCGGCGTATAATGTAGCAGACGAGTAACGAGCAGAGCGCGAAACCAGGCCACGGTCCGTTTGCGCGGCCAACGCGGTTTCGCTCCCTCCTGGTTACTCGTTTAGATGTTTGCGGAGGTATTCCATTGGCTGAAGATCTGATCGTCACAACGTCTCGGCGCGACGACCATCAGCTCGATCTCACCATCGAGCTGGGACCCGAGCGCACTGAGCAGGCACTCCAACGCGCTATCAAGCTCGTCTCGAAGAAGGCGCGCATTCCTGGTTTTCGCCCGGGCAAGGCGCCGGCCGCGATCATCCTGCGGACGTACGGTAAGCCGGGTCTGCTGAGCGAGGTAGTCGATGACCTCAGCGAGGAAGTCTATCTCGAGGTGGCGAAGAGCCAGCAGTTCGAGCAGTACGGCCAGGCTGCCTTGCAGGACCTCCAGGTGGAGCCGACGATCCAGTTCAAGATGGTCGTTCCCCTGCGGCCGGAGGTCGACCTGGGCGACTACAGTGGCGTGCGGGTCGAGGCGCCCGTGGTCGAGGTCGGTGAAGCCGACGTCGACGCGCTGCTGGAACAGGCGCGCGCCGGCCGGGCTTCCCACGTGGCGGTCGATCGCGCGGCGCAGCTGGACGACATCGTCAAGGTGGACATCACCGGCGCCGTCGAAGACGCGACCATCATGGACAACCAGGACTGGGAGCTGACCCTGCGCGGGGACAGCGGCTGGCTGCCCGGCTTCGACGAGGCATTCGTCGGGCTGAAGGCGGGCGACGAAAAGGAATTCGACATTACCTATCCCGAGGACTCCTTCTCCAAGTTCAAGGGCAAGACCGCACACTTTAAGGCCTCGGTCAAAGAGGTGCGTGCGAAGGAACTGCCCGCGCTGGACGACGAGTTTGCCAAGTCGTTGGGCGACTTCGCCGACATGGCCGATTACCGCGCTAAGAAGCTCGCCGAGTTGCGCACCCAGCGGGAAGCAGAGGCAGAGAACAAGCTCGACCAGGACGCGATCGATGCGCTGGTGGCTCAGGCGACGCTGGCCTATCCGCCCGCCGCGGTCCACGACACGATCCATGAGATGATGCACGATCTCGAGCACCGGATGCGCAACATCGGCTACTCCCTCGAGGACTCGCTCCGGCTGCAGGGCAAGACGGTCGCCCAGTATGAGCAGGAGCTCCACCCGGTAGCGGAGCGCCGCGTGAAGTCCCGCCTGGTCATCGAGGAGTTGGGCCGCCGCGAGAATCTTGCGGTGACCGGCGAAGAGGTGGATGCGGAGCTGGAGCGGATCGTCGGCCGGCCTGAGGACGAGGAGACCCGCAAGGCGCTGCAGGATGCGTTCGGCTCGGAGTCCGGTCGCGCCATGATCGAGCACGACCTGTTGACCACCAAGACGCTGGAGCGGTTGCGTGCGTTGGTGACGGGGCAGGGGGCCCCGGACGTGGCACATGCGGTCCGCGTGCCCGAGGTCGCCGCGGCGCCGGAACCGACCGCTGAGGCCGAGGCGGCGCCTGAGACGCCCGAGACCGACTGAGTCGTCTGCAAGCCTGGATTCTGTCACCCATACCTGGAACGCCGAGGCCGCAGCGACGCGCACTCGGCGTTCTGCATGACGGCTGTTCAATGGCAGCATCATCACTGAGCGCAGGCGGGATGTGTGCTTTAATCTTCGCTGACGGATCATCCGCCCCAGCGGGCGCAAAGAAGATGGAGACAACGATGGTATTCAACCCGACAGCCCCCCAGTCGCTCATTCCGATGGTCATCGAGACCAGCGGACGAGGTGAGCGGGCCTACGATATCTACTCCCTGCTGCTGAAGGAGCGCATCATCTTCCTCGGCACGCCGATCAACGACCAGGTTGCCAACGTGATCGTGGCGCAACTGCTGTTCCTGGATCGCGAGGATCCCGAGAAGGACATCCAGCTTTACATCAACTCGCCCGGCGGCCAGGTGTACTCCGGCATGGCGATCTATGATACAATGCAGCTGATCAAGGCGCCGGTGAGCACGATCGCCGTCGGCGTGACGGCCTCCTTCGGCACGGTGTTGCTGGCGGCCGGCACCAGGGGCAAGCGCTACGCGCTGCCGCACGCGACGATCCACATGCACCAGCCGCTCGGCGGCGCGCAGGGCCAGGCCACCGAGATCGAGATTCAGGCGCGCGAGATCCTGCGCCTGAAGGAAGAGCTCAATCATATCCTGTCACGGCACACGGGCCAGTCGGTGGAGCGCATCGCGGAGGACACCGACCGCGATCGGTACATGACTGCGGACCAGGCCAAGGCCTACGGGCTCCTCGACGAGGTGCTCCATCCGCAGGAGCTCAAAGGGGAAAAGAAGTAGTGTCAGCCAAGGTCAAGGTCGACGTCGAGCGTTGTTCCTTCTGCCATCGCGACCAAAGCCAGGTGCGCCGTTTGATCGCGGGCCCCGATGGGGTCTTCATCTGCGACGAGTGTGTGACGCTGTGCCAGGAAGTCCTGGAAGAGGACGGCGTGGAGGCGGCCATCACAGTGCCCGAGACGTCGTGGCGCCTGGTCTCCCCGCGGGAGATCATGGCCCAGCTGGACGAGTACGTGGTGGGGCAGAACCGTGCCAAGAAGGTCCTCTCCGTGGCGGTTTACAATC
>CAZMIS010000179.1:0-8512 GCA_964566325.1 uncultured Anaerolineales bacterium | reverse complement strand
GCTGGCGGGGAGCTGGCCGATTCGCTCCGACGACAACTCGCTTCGCCGGATTCTGGAGCTGATGGCGCAGCACGACGTGGCGCAGGGCTGCGTTGCGTCCGCGCGGGGCATCTTCTACGACGACCTGGCCGGCAACCGTGAGACGCTGGCGTGGTGTGCGGCCGAGCCGAGGCTTGTTCCCGTCGGGACGATCGACCTGCGCCGCTTCGTTGGCTACCGCGACGAGATCCGGCGGTTGACTGCCGCGGGCGTGAAGCTGTGGCGGCTCTTCCCGGAGCACCAGGGGTGGTCGTTCGACCATGCGCCCTTCCGCCGCGTGCTGTCCGCGCTGGAGGACGCGGGCGCCGTGTTGTTCGTCTACGGCCAGCCCAGCGCGGTGGCCGCGGCCACCGCGGGCGTCCAGGTGCCCGTGATCCTCGGCGCGCACTTCTACCAGGCGGCCGATATCCTGGCACTGATGGAGGAGGGCACGCGTTTCTACCTGTCCACCCGCCAGTTGCACGGGCCGGGCATACTGGAGATGTTGGTGGCGGAACTGGGGCCGCAGCGCCTCATCTTCGGCTCGGGCGCGCCGCTGTTCGCGCCGGGCGCAGCGCTGAAACTGGTTGCCGCAGCCGGGCTCGAGCCTTCCGCGCGCCAGGCCATCCTGGGCGGCAATCTGCGGCGCCTGCTGGGGAGGGAATCATGAGCAACGAGCGTTCGCTGTCCATCGTCGACGCGCATGCGCACCTTGGCCGTTGGCCCTACCCGATCAGGCAGGGCACGGCCGCAGACCTGGCAGCGGAGATGCAGGCGCTGGGCGTCGCCGCGACCGTCGTCTCGCACAGCCTCGCGCTCTACTACGACGCGGTCGAGGGGAACCGGGCGCTGGCCGGGGAGATCCGCGATTTCCCGCAGATCTGGGGCTACGTCTCCGTGAACCTGAACTACCCGGAACAGGCCGAGGACGAACTGGAGCGCTACCTGGGGGCCGGGTCGGCCCTGCGCAACAAGTTCATCGGCATCAAGGTGCACCAGAGCCTCTCCCGCCGCCGCTTCGACACGCCTGAGGGGATGGCGATCGCGCAGGCCGCGGCCCGCTACCGCGTGCCGGTGCTGGTCCACACCTTTGGGTCCGCGCTGGAGTCGCCCTGGAATGTGCTGCCGGCCGCGAAGGCCAACCCTGACGTGCCCTTCATCCTGGGCCACATGGGCGGCGACGCCTGGTGGGAGGGTGCGCGTGTGGGCCGCGAGGCGCCGAACCTCTACCTGGAGCTGTGCAGCTCCTGGACCGACCCCGAGAAGGTGCGCGCGGCGATCGACGCGGTGGGCCCGGAGCGGGTCCTGTTCGGCACCGACGCGAACCTGTTCGCCCTGGCCTACATGGCCGGCGCGCTGGAGGATGCGGGCTTGTCCGGGGATGAGCTGCGCCTGGTGATGGGCGGGAACGCGCGGCGCCTGTTCCCCGACATGGCGTGCACCCTGGGAGAGGAATGACCGTGATCGACACGAAGCGAGGCGACGCCGGCCTGTCGTGGTGGCGCGACTTCTGGGCCGAGAACGAACGTTGTCTGTACGGGGAGGTCGATCCCGCGCTCGGCGACGCGCGGCCAGTCCGCCCGGCCTTCACGGCCGCCCGGTCGCGGGTGCCCGTGCTGGTGGAGCTGGGCGAAGACTGGATCATCTGGCGCACGGACAGCCGGTACGGCCGTTTCATCCGGGACTTCGCATACCAGCAGGAAGTGCGCGACCGGTGCGCCGCGCTCCTGATGGACGACATCGCCTTTCATCTGAAGGCGAAGGTGGACTCCTCATCGCTGCTGCACGGATCGGTGTACGGCATGACGATCGGGTATCCCGAGGACTCGACCCCCTGGCTCAATCACCTGATCCATGGGCCGGAGGACATCCGGCGCCTGATCGTGACCATGGAGAAGATCGACCTGTCGCAGGCCGGCCTGGTGCCGTGGTACGTCGCCTCCTATCGCGCGCTGAACCGGCCCTACCGCTGGCGCATCCTGCACGATTCGACCTCGGTGCACGGGCCGGGCACGATCCTGGGCTTTCTCTTCGGGATCAACGACATGATGCTGGCCATGCACGACGAGCCCGACCTCGTGCACGCGCTCCTGGAAACGATCGGTGAGGTGACCGTGCGCTACTCGCGCACCGTGCGCAATCTCACGGACGCGCCGGCGACGGGCGTAGGAGTGTTCGACGATGTCGGCGGCCTGGTGTCGCCGCGTTATTTTGAGCGCTTCTTCATGCCGGTCTACGAAAAGATCTACGGCGAGCTCGCGCCCGGTGCGGACGACGACCGGTTCCTGCACAACGACGCGCGCGTCGCGCACCTGCTCGACTTCTTCCGCGATCTGGGAGTCAACGGTATCAACCCCGATCCTGAGACGGATCCCGCGCTGATCCGGCGCAAGCTGCCGGGCGCCATCATCTACGGCTGCGTCCCGCCGCTGCTGCTGAAGGACGGCACGCCGGCGCAGGTGATCGAGGCCGCCCGGCAGAGCATCGAGGCGGTGGGCGAGGGCGGCGGCCTCGTGCTCACGACCGCGGGCAGCATCAATACGGGCACGCCGTACGCCAACCTGAGGGCGCTGGGCGAGGCCGCAGAGCGCTACGGCCGCTACGAGCACGGTGCGCTGGTTCGCGTCGAATAACCGCAAAAGGAGCATGATATGGTGGGTTCAAATCGCATGGCCGGGCGGCTGGCCGTCGACGGGGGCGAGCCGGTTCGCCGCAAGGCCTTTCCGAAATGGCCGGTCTACGGCGAGCAGGAGGAACGCCTGCTCCTGGAGGTGCTTCACTCGGGCGAGTGGGGTGCGCTTAAGGGGAGCAAGACGGCCGAGTTTCAACGGCGGTTCGCGGCGTACCAGGGCGCGCGCTTCGGGACCTGCGTCCCCAACGGCACCCTGGCGCTGGAGGTGGCGCTCGCGGCGGTGGGGGTCCGGCCGGGCGACGAGGTGATCACCACGCCGTACACGTTCGTGGCGACGGCAAATGCAGTGATTGCACTCGGTGCCGTGCCGGTCTTCGCCGACATCGATCTCGACAGCTACAATATCGATCCGGCTGAGGTGGAGGGGGCGATCACCCCGCGCACGAAGGCCATCATGCCCGTGCACATGGGCGGACGGCCCGCGGACCTGGACGCGCTCGCCGCCATCGCGGCCCCCCGGGGCCTCCGCGTCGTCGAGGATGCGTGCCAGGCCTGGGGCTCGGAGTGGCAGGGCCGCCGCGTCGGCGCGATCGGTGATATCGGCGCGTTCAGCTTCCAGTCCAGCAAGAACATCACGGCCGGCGAGGGCGGGATCATCATCACGAACGACGAGGCGCTGGCCGAGGCATGTTGGTCGCTCCACAACGTCGGCCGCGTTCGCGGTGGCCTGTGGTACTATCATGACATCGTCGGCCGCAACCTGCGCATCACCGAATGGCAGTCGGCCGTGTTGCTGGCTCAACTGGAACGCCTCGATGAGCAGACAGCGCGCCGTGAGGCCAACGCGGCCTATCTCTCCGAGTACCTGGCCCAGGTTCCGGGACTGGCGCCGTTGCCCGCAGATCCGCGCGTGACGCGGCAGTCCCGTCACGTGTTCATCGTGCGCTACGATTCGTCCTCGTTCGGCGGCCGCCCGCGCGACGAATTCATCGCAGCGCTGGCCGCGGAGGGGATCGAGCCGGTCGCGCCGGGCTACGTGCCGCTGAACCGCGTTCCCGCGATCCGCCGCGCCATGGCCGAAAGCGGCGAGGCGGAGGCGCGCGGCTTCGCGCGCGGCGCCGACGGCCTGCCCGAACTGCCGGCCTGCCCGCGCGCGGAGTGGGCGTCCGGCAACACCGTCTGGCTCTTCCAGTACGCGCTGCTGGGCGACCGGGCGGACATGGACGATATCGCGGCCGCCTGCGCCAAGATCCAGGCCGCCTGGTCTTGATCGCGGCCTGCCGCAGAGGAGAGCACCCATGAAGACGCTGAACTTCGCCATCATCGGCATCGGCAACATCGCGCCGGTGCACGCGGCCGCGATCGCGGCCACGCCGGACGCGCGGCTCGTCGCCGTGGCCACGCGCGACCCGGGCCGCGGCCAGGCGTTCGCGGCCGCGCACGGCGCGGGCTGGCACGCGGACTACCGCGAGGTGTTGGCCCGGCCCGACGTCGACGTCGTGGCCATCGCGACGCCGCACAACCTGCACCTGCCCATGACGGTCGATGCGGCCGCGGCGGGCAAGCACGTGCTGTGCGAGAAGCCGATGGCGTGCACGGTGGCCGAGTGCGACGCGATGATCGACGCGTGCGACGCCGCGGGCGTGCTGCTCGGCATCACGTTTCAGGGTCGCTTCGAGCCGCTGGCCGCGGAGCTGAAGGCCCTGGTCGGCAGCGGCCGCCTGGGCCGCCTGCTGTGGGCCAGCTCGAACACCGTGTGGTATCGCGACGCGGCCTACTACCGCAGCAAGCCGTGGCGCGGCACCTGGGCGGAGGAGGGCGGCGGCGTCCTCATCAACCAGGCCATCCACGCCATCGACCTGTTCGCCTGGGTGGGCGGGCTGCCGTCGCGCATCACCGCGCAGGTGGGCACGCTCAACCACGAGATCGAGGTGGAGGACGCCGCGGTCGCGATGCTGTCGTACGGCGATTCGGCCGTGGGCCTGATCCAGGCGACGACGGTCGCGTATCCCGGCTACGCGGAGCGGCTGGAGTTCTACGGGACGCAGGGCGGCGTGGTCTACCACAAGGGGGAGGCCCGGCTCGAATGGCACCTGCTCGATCCCCGGGAGGACGGCGAGAAGCAGGCCGAGGCCAGCAGCGGCGCAGGCAGCCCCATGTCCATCACGGCCGACGCGCATTCGGCCCTCTTCCGTGACTTCGCCGCGGCGATCCGCACGGGGGGCCGGCCCCTCGTCGACGGCCGCGAGGGCCGCCGCAGCCTGGCGGTCGTCGAGGCGATTTATCGCTCCGCACGCGCGGGCGCAGGGGTCGCGCCCGCGGCCGACCGCTGAGGATCGACGGCCCACCGGTCCGCGGCGCCTGCGGGCCAGCGGGCACGTTCAGAGAGGATTCAACGATGCTCACGCCTACCGATGCGCGCTACCGCGCGGTCGTCATTCCCGTTCCGCCGGCCGAGGCCGGGATCTCCGCCCTGGTCGAGCCGTACCAGGCCATGATCGTGGCCCAGCTGCGCGCCATCATCGACCGCACGGAGCGCAGCGAGTACTACCCCTGGATCGACACCAAGATCGACCTGGTCACCGGCGGCGAGATGCCCCAGTCACACCCCCTGCTGGGCCGCGACGTGGTCAGCGGGTGGGTGCAGGGCCGCGGGCTTGAGACGCTGGCCCGGCTCGCCGCCTGGTTGGCGCCTTACGCGGGCGATGCGGAGGTGGACCGGCTCGCCGGCCGCGCGCGGCGCCTGGCCGCAGACCTGATGGCCCGGCTCCGCCACGCGCGCACGCGCAACGGGGGCCATCTCCACTTCTTCATGACCCCCGAGGGCGACGCGTACACGCTCGGCCCGGACCTGGCGCGGCTGCCGCTGGCGCTCGATGCGGCGTCGCCGCACGGCTACAGCGACCTCTTCACCGCTAAGGGGATGCTGGCCGCGGCGCACCTGCTGGGGGACGCGGCCGCGTTCGAAGAGGCGCGCGATTTCTGCCTGGCCATCTACGACGGCATCATGGCGTGGCGGTTCCGCAGCGACCAGCCGCAGCCGGCCACCGGCGCCCGGGTGTGGATCGGCGACGCGTACGCGCACGGGCCCTACATGATCTCGCTCGGCATGGCGGCGTTCTTCGCCGAGTACGAGCCGGGGCCCGCTTCGGCGGAGCTCGGCCTGGCGCTGGCGCGGCACGTGTACGAGGGCCACGTGGCCCGCGCGGGCCGCTGGCCGGGGCTTCGGGAGGGCGACTTCGTGGAGTACGTGGATGCCGCGGGCGCGCCCTACGTCGATGGGGCGGGCCGGATCATCTCCGATCCCGGCCACGCACTGGAGTACGTGGGCCTCTTCCTGAAGTTCAGCCGGGCCGTGCGCCGGTTCGGCGGCGCGACCGCCGCGCAGCTCGGGGAACTGAGCGGCCTGGAGGCCGCCATGCCCGCGCTGCTCCTGCGCTCGTTCGCGAACGGCTGGCGCCCGGCCGCGGGCGGCATCTGCAAGACGGTGGACCTGCTCACGGGCGTGCCCGAGGATGATGCCATGCCGTGGTGGAGCCTGCCCGAGACCATCCGGGCCGCGCTGGCGGCCTGGCGCGTGGCCGGGGAGGGTGAGACGGGCCGCGCGTGCCTGGCCGCGCTGGCCGAGGCGCACAATGCGTTTGTCACCCACTACGTGCGGCCCCAGACCTACCTCATGGCCGTGAAGGTGCGTGACAGCCGCGGGGAGGTCGTGGACGAGATGCCGGCCTACCCCGACGCGGACCCGGGCTATCACACCGCCCTGAGCCTGGCGGACGCGGTGGACGTGATTGTGGGCGGGTGACGGGGGGGGGACTGGATACTGGATGCTGGATACTGGATGCTGGGGGTTGGATACTTGGGGCTGGGGGCGCGACTTATGTACCGGTGGGGGGTTCTGGGATAATGGGTTTGAGGCATCCTGAGCGGAGCAGCGGCGGAGCCGCTGCGCAGTCGAAGGAGCCGGCACGCAGCTGCGGGATATGTTCGCCCTGGGCGACTTCGCACCCGGGCAGATCACAATCAGTGTTCAGGAGGCGCGGCGATCGCGCATGACATCAGAGTCGTATGTGAAGCCATCGGGCATGGGGGACGAGACCAGGTCTGAAATGCTGCCGCTGCGGCGGCGGCTTGGCCATGCCGCGCTGCGGTTGGTCGGGTGGCAATTGGACGTGTCCACTCCGCTGCCCCCGCGCTGTGTGCTCGTGGGCGCGCACCACACCTCGAGCTCCGATTTCTATCTCGGGATGCTGCTGCTGTGGGCCACCGGCATCCGGATCAGGTGGGCCGCGAAGGATACGCTCTTCTGGGGACCTCTCGGCCTGATCATGCGCGGCCTGGGCGGCGTGCCCATCAATCGTCGCCAACGCACCGGTTTCGTGTCGCGGATGGCGGCCGCCATGGAGGCCGCGGACGAGTTCCGCCTGGCCATCCTCCCCGAGGGCACGCGGCGCCGCGCGGACCACTGGAAGACCGGGTTCTACCACATCGCGGAGCTCGCCCGCGTCCCCATCTTCTTCGCCTATGCTGACTACGAGCGCCGCGTCATCGGCTGGGCTCCCGGCATCGTGCCCACCGGCGACATCGACGCCGACTTCGCGGTCATCCGCGCGTTCTACGCCCACGTCCGCCCGCGCTATCCCGCGTTGAGGGGTGAGGTGCGCCCCAAGCCGGCAGCGGAGCACACCCCAGCGAATGGATCACCCAATCACATGTAGGGGCGAGTGCGCCAGACCCGTGAAGATCTCGGGCACTTGCCCCTGGGCGATCGCATCCGCTACCTCGGCGCACTCGCCCACGCGACGCGCGATGTCACATTGGGCGACGATGGCGAGGGGACATTCATCACGGCGGAGAGCCGCGCTCAGCGCCTTCCACGGGTCTGCCATCATCGCCCCTACGGCACGTCACGCCCGAGGATGGACGACGTCCGTTAAAATGAACGGGCGGCCACCCAGGACCGCCCCTACGACGTGCGCCCAATCTTCAATCTTTTATTTTTCAATCTCCAATCGTCACTCGATCACGCGATACTCGCCGTCGACCGTCTTGCCGGGCTGCGGGCTGGCGGCTGTTCCACCGGTCGGGCGCGCACTGGCCGGCCGCGAGCCAACCGGCGCCCTGCCGGCCAGGCCGTCGCGATGCTCCTGCACCAGCCACGCGGGGGCAGCATCGATGAAGAGCTTGATCCCGAGCGCGAGGATGGCCAGGTCATCGAGCTGGCCGAGCCCCGGCAGGATGTCGGGCAGCAGGTCCGCGGGCATGAGCAGGTAGGCCGCGGCCAGGCCCGGTATGATGAACTTGGTGACAGCGGGAAGCCGGGCGTCCCGGAACAGGCGCCAGGCCAGCCGCGCATTTACCAGGAGGCCCGTCAAGGGCTTGATCGAATTCGGCATGTTACGGCTTCCTCATCCTTTCGCTTCGACTGAAACAATACACCGTCGCGTTGCATCTCTGTCCTTAACTTAACGTCGCGGCCCTGCATTTTGTTTCGGTTCAGGTATAATAACCCAAGATCTATGCGCACCCTACTCGTGAGCCTGAGCGAACATCCCATCGCGATGCTACGCGGCATCGCGGAGTTACACGGCGTCGTGCTGGCGTCGAACGCGCGCGATGAGGCCGCCGCACAACTGGCCGCGGCCCTCGGCGATGAACTGGCGATGGATGCAGCGCTGACCGCCATCTCCTCCGCCGCCCGGACCGCCTGGGACACGCTGCGCGCGGCGGGCGGCAGGATGAAGGCGGCGACCTTCGCGCGCCAGTTCGGCGAGATCAGCCCGGTTGGTCCGGGCCGGCTCGAGCGCGACGCGCTGTGGCGCCAGCCGCAGAATGCGAGCGAGGAGCTGTGGTACCGCGGCC
>CAZMIS010000178.1:0-8516 GCA_964566325.1 uncultured Anaerolineales bacterium | reverse complement strand
CGTGATCGCGCGCCCAGGTGCACAGCATCTCCCCCGAACCGCTGCCGAGGTCGAGCACACGGGTCCCCGGTTCCAGGCGCAGTCCCGCGCCGAGGGTGGCGAGTTTCTCGGGCGTGAGCGGATTGTGGATGCGGTGAGCGCTTTCGGTGATGTTGAAGATTCGTGGAATGTCCACTGCGAAAAGTCCTCCTTGTGCAACGCATCGCCGGCTGCGTGCGGCGTTCAGGCCGCGCCGCCCGCCTCGAACCCCGCCAGATCAGCGCGATATTCATAGGGATAAAGCGGGTTCTCCGAATCGTGCGGCACGTCCGGCTTCTACGCCCGCACGGCAGCGATGGACGAGGGCAGCTCGAACGGCAGCCGCCCCTCGGGCCGCGCTTTACTATTCTCCATGCCCCGTCGGCCCCATCTGAGCGGCGCAGGAACCCTCACTTGTCTCAGGCCAGACCCTGCTGCCGGGCTACCCAGAGACGGGCCGCCTCCAGGTCGGGAGCGTCACCGGCGAGGGCAAGGATCGCGGCGCGATAATAGGGGGTCAGCGGCGTCTCGATCCCGTGAGCGATCGCGTCGGTCAGGTAGCGGATGCCGTCCGTGCCCGCGGCGTATGTCTCCGCCGTGACGCTGGCGATTGCCAACTCGGCCAACGCCTGTGCCTTGGCCTTCGGCGCGTACTTCTGCGCCAGCACCTTCTTGATATTCGGCGTCAGGTCGGTGTACAGCACCACCGGCAGCCCGGCGAAATCGCGTAGCTCCCTGACGCGCACCGCGCCTCGCTTCGTATTCTGAACGCTATCATCATACTCGACGTCGGCGTCGCCCACCTTGTGGATCTCGCGACGGTAGAGCAACGTCTTGCCCGTGGCGAGACCCACATCCGGCTTCAACACCAGCACCTGGGCTTGCACGGCCCCGCCTGCCCCATCCGGGACGGGCACGAGCGTCGGCGCATCCGCGCGCGTCTTGCTCGAGCGGGCATATTCGACCTGATACGGCGTCAGCACGCCCGTGATTCGCTGTTCGATCAGGGGGAGCAACTCAGCTCCGGGATCGCTCAGCAGCGAGCCGTAGGCCAGAATGCCGACCTCGTTGCGCATGACATAGGTAAACATGGGCTCGTCTCCTGCGTGCTCGATGAAGCCAGGCTGAAGAAATGATGCCAGGATCGTCTCCGCCGCCTCGACGCTGATGTGGGCCAGGGCCGCCGCCTCGCCAGGCGTCAGTTGCCGCCGCAGCCACAGCTCCCGCGCAATCAAATCTGGCGGCTCGAGCCTCAGACGTTCTTCGTGTCGCTTCCGGCACTTGAACCGGGCCGGCGGCCGTCCGGCCCGCGTCCAGCGCTCCATCGCCGCCGCGGTCGTCGCTGTGATCCACGCCGGGATCGCCAGCCAGTTCTCAGCCGGCAGATACCGGGTCAGGTAGGACATGGTCTCGCCGCCAGGCGCAAGGGGCTGCCACTCAAGCGACTCACGCGCGACATCCTCGGTGCCCAGCGATAGATCATTGAGGTAGGAATCGTAGGTTAAGTACCCAGAAGGTTTTCTCTCTTGCGGCCAGTCATGATCCATCGGGCCGAAGACGCCAGGATGGAATCGGTTGAGCCAGGCGTAGACGAATTCAGCGCGCCAGCCCGATTCACCGCCTTCGACGAAGACGATCTCAGCCTGTGGGAACAGCGTATGAAGCAGACCGATGGCCTGGAGCCAGGAGGTGCCCTCGAAGGTCATGTCATCGAGCACCAGGATGCGGCTCGGGGGCATGGCGCCGATCTGTGCTTCGACCTGGCCGCGCAGGGCCGACAACCAGTCCTCTTGCTTCGAGAGCCAGGCCAGGTAATGGCCGCGATCGAGGGCTGAGACGTAGAAGCCGAGGAAGTAGGTCATGTCCATCCGGCAGGGAACGTCGTAATAGCGAGCGAACTTCTCCCGGCCCAGGTTCGTGCGCACCACCGGCGGGAAGGGCTGGACCCCATCTTTCCCCTTCCAGTAGATCTGTGCCGCCAGCAGCAGTGGCTGCACGCCGTGGTAGAGCGCGACGATCACGTCCGGCTGAAATTGCAGGATCTCAGCGCAGACGTCCCTGGCTGAATACCACAACCGGGCAAGCGTCTTGGTCAGGGGGTAGGTGAGCTGCATGAGTCTGTGCCGCTACCGCCGTCGGTTGCCAGGCGATCGGCGAGCGCGGCCAGCCGCGCGGCGTTCCACCGCACGCCGCTCCGCAGCGGCCACTCGCCGTGGAGCCCAGCGCGCCAGGCCTCGGGGATCGCGTCCAGCCCGTAGGCCGCGCCGGCCAGCGCGCCGGCCACTGCGCCCGCAGTGTCCGCGTCGCTGCCCAGGTTGACCACCTGCACCACAGCCTCCTCGAAAGAATCCGTCGTCAGCAGGCCCCAGACCGCGCTCTCCAGCGTGTGGCGCACCCAGCCGCTGTTTGGCAGGTCGCCGCGCTGCTTCTGCGGCGCGACCTCGATGACCTGGCGCAGGGCCGCGGGCGGGCTCGCGTCGTCGAGCGCCTGCGCGACCGCCTGCTTGGGCGGTACGCCGCGCACCAGGTGATAGATGGCCGCGTTGACGAACGCGCAGCCTGCGACGCAATCGTCGTGGGGGTGCGTCACCTGGCTCTGCAGCCGGCTGTCCGCCAGGAGCCGGTCCAGGTCGTCCCAGTATGCCAGGGCGACGGGCCAGCAGCGCATGACGGAGCCGTTTCCCGCCGCACCGGGGTTGGCTTGCCGGACGGCCTGCATCGCGTCCTGCCAGGCCGCGCCGCGCGCAATGCGACCGAGCACGTCGCGCGTCTGGTTGCCGATGTCCGGCGGTCCCGCGCGATACCACTCGACGAAGTGCCCGGCCAGGTTGCCGGCGTCGAGCGGGCGGTGCTTCAGCAGGCTTTCGGCCAGGGCCAGCGCCATCTCCGTGTCGTCGGTGAACGCGCCCGCGGGCAGCCGGCCCGGCCGCATGTCGCGCACGAGGCGCTGCAGGGGGATGGCGGGGCCGAACTCCAGCGGCATGCCGAGCGCGTCCCCGATGGCTGCGCCGGCCGCGACGCCGCGCAGGCGATCCTGGAAGATGTTGTCCATGGTCATGCTCCGACCGGCCAGTCGCGGACGCGGTCCTGTTGTTCCGTCGTCTCTGGCGAAGGGCGCCGCCCGTCGGGCGTGTCCTGGCGCAGACGCGCGATTTCGGCTAGCGCCTGCCGCCCGGTCATGCCGTGGCGCACCAGATAGCAGCCGATGATCGTGCCGGTGCGGCCGATCCCACCCCAGCAGTGCACGTAGACGCAGTGGCCTGCGGCCATGGCGGCATCGATGGCGTCGAGGGTGCGCACGACCTGGGCCCGGCTCGGGTTGCTGAGGTCGGGGATGGGCATCCGGTTGTGTTCGGCGACCACGTTCCTGCCTGCCGCCTCCTCCTGGAGCAGCGGAGCATAGGGTGATAGCGGCTCGCCCGCCTCGGTCAGGTCAAGGAAGAAGGTGACGCCTGTGTCCAGGAACCGGCGGAGCTTAGGCCGGGCTTCCGCCTCGGCCTTCGCGCCGGGGTACTCGCCCGCCAGCAGGCGGCCGGGGACCACCCAGTAGCTGTCGGGGGTGGGGAGCTGGCCAGGTGCGTTCAGGCGTCGGGTGTCAGGCATGGTGTGTGGCCCCCTCATGGATAGGCTGAAGACGCTGTCGTTCGGTGATTGAAGCGCCGGCACTGTTGGTAAAACTGGTCCAATTCGTCACTGCCGATTTCGGCCAGCGCCTCTTCCCAGGTGACAAACCAGAGCTGGACGGTATCCAGTGTGGCCCGCCAGCTGCGCGCAAAGGTCGACGTGGGCGGCAGGCCGAAGTTCTCAACACGCGCGGCGATCTGCTGTTCCAGATAGGCATTGCTGTAGCGCCTCGGGTTGACGTTACTGTGATCCGCGGGGTGGAGTACCACGACGTGAGCGGCGTACGGGCCAGGGCACCCAGCGCGCAACAATGAGTTGATGACACACCCGACTGTCCGTGAGACCTGGTCATAGCCGGGCGCATGGCTGATACTTCCCGCAAGCGGGCTGTACAGTTTGGCCTCGAAGACCGCCAGGTAGCGGCAGTCGGGATGCACCTCGATCCCGGACTTGGTCGCGCCGATCGAGAAGTCGCCGACGATGCCGTCCGCGTGGGTGTGCGCTTCCGCCAGCTTATCACCGCGTTGGCGCGGGGCAAACGGGCTGAACAACTGGCCCTCGGAGTAGACCTTTGCCTCGGCGGGGAAGGGTAGGAAAGGCAGGCAGGACTTGCCCGGCGCCAGTTTCCACTGGCGGAGCACGGCGCGCAGCAGCCAGCCCTCGTTGAAGATCAAGGTCGGGTTGAAGATGGACTCCGGTTGTTCCCGGTTCAGCCGGCTCTCTTCGTAGATGCGCAGCAGTTCGTCGATCATCTGGCTATGTCCTCTTGCCAGTCTCCGAGCAAGGTGCCGACAAAGTGCTGCCCAGCCGCGTCGAGATCACCATCCAAGGCGAAGCCCAGGCTTCGCACGTGGATCTTCTGTTTCTCGCCGACCGAAGCATTAAGTGGTGAGGGAAGCCGGGTAGGGTAGATGAGAACGGCTTCATCACAGTCCTTCGCCTTCGCGTAGGCCACGACCTGGCTGATGTCCGCGGTGGATGGGGTGTCAGGCGCCTTGTACTTGGTGTCCAGGATGCAGCGCACACGGCCTGACTCCATGTCGTAAAGCACCAGGTCAATGTCAAAGCGGGGTCCGTTGCTTTCGCCGATCTGATAGCGTTCCTGCGCCCTGATGGTCCAACGCACTGGTAGATTGGCCTTGAGCCACTCGGCCACGAACATCTCGAACAGGCTCTCCATGTTCACCAGAAATGGCAATACCTGCCGATCACCCTGGCGATGAGATGGGCCGGTCTGTTCCAGGAAGAACCGGCAGAGGGCGTGGAGAGGGTGATAGTCCTCGTTCAGGCGGTTGTAGCGCCGGCCGCTGCAGGTTGCGGGGGAGAAGGGCTGCAGGCTGGCCAGCCCCTGCAAGCTGCGATATGCCTGGCGCACCGTTGGCAGCACGCGTTCGGTGCAGATCCCGCGGCGGGTGATATCCCACAGGGTCCAGGCCAGCAACTGGTTCTCCTCGATGTCAGCGGTGTGTTCCTGGTACTGGCAGTGCGGGCGCACGTTCCACGGCTGGACTGCCGAACGCGCAACATCCAACCGGCCGCGTACGTAGGGCAGCTGCTCCGCCTGGGCCAGATAGTCGCGGTAGAACCCCTTGCGCCCCCGATCCAACACGCGTTTGGCAAGTACATTGGCCAGCCGCTCGTAGTAATCCTCCAGCGTCTGGCAGCCGATCAGGTCATCCAGAAATCGGAAGCTCTGGAGCCGATAGGCGTATTCGAGCATGCGGAACAGGTTGTCAATTTCGACCTTGGGCGTGAGACGCAGCCCGAAATCATGCGTCAGGGGAACATAGCCGGCCCACCCTTTGGCTGTCAGTCGCCATTGGTAGCCGGTGCGATAGCCGGGCGCCTCGACCTCGATCTGCTCCCGGTAGTGCTCCACCAGCAGTTGTTCGAGCTCGTCAATACGCGCGCGCGGAAACAGCTTGGCCTCGTACTCCATCAGCACTGCGGTTTCCGGTTCTTGATGCGTCACAGTAATCTCTAGATGATCGGCTAAGGCTGCAAATCCGTCTCAACGCGCTCCCAACGGAAGGCATCGGCCTTGTCGGGTTGGTCGAAGAAGTATTCGTCCAGGTACGGCTCAATCTCCATGTGCCAGATGTCGGCGATTTCGGTTGCCAGCGTTTCACGCAAAAAGTAGGTAACACCGACATGGTAATGCCGGTCATGGATCGCGTTGTTGAGTTGGTTAAGTACGTGGACCAACTTCTCGACGGGATAGCCGGTGTTCAGACGCTGATGGAACCCGCGGAGCACGTCGAAGTGAGGATAGAGGGCCAGAAACGCGAATCTCCTGCGTAGAGCGTGATCAACCAGTGCGATGGACCGGTCGGCCGTGTTCATGGTGCCGATGAGCCGGACATTGGTCGGGATGCACAGAGTCCCGCCGCCTGCCAACGGCACTTGCCGGTTGCGATACTCCATCAGATACATCAACTCGCCGAAGACACGTGCTAGGTTCGCGCGGTTTATTTCATCGATGATCAGCACGCACTTGCCCTGGGATTCGGCTGCCCTGGCACAGAACTCCAAGAACCGGCCAGGTTCGGTAGGATAAGAGAGGCCCCCTCCATCGGTGGTTCTGGGCCGGATCCCCTGAATGAAGTCCTCGTAGGCGTAAGCCGGGTGGAACTGCACTAGATCCCAGAATCCATCCCCGCCGCCGACAAGGTGCCGGGCGAGCCGCTCGGCGACGAGTGTCTTCCCCGTGCCAGGCGGCCCATAAAGGATCGCCTGCCCTTTGCGCTCGATGGCGCGCACCCAGCCCGCGAGCTCCTCCTCCGGGAAGCCGGTCTCCGAAGCAAACTGGATCTGGGGATAGTCGGGTTGGATAGTACGTACTGTTTGGTTATCCTCGTCCGATTCCGGTGCAACGGCATCCAGGTAATCAGCAATTTCCCCCAGTGGTTTCTCATGTACTGCCAGCAGGACGAGCGGGAATAGCCGTTCGAATGTTTGCGTCACATCGGCCACGAGCGACTCGTCAGAAGTGCTAACGAGCGTCGGCTCTGGGATTACGATACCTACCGTGCTGCTTGCCCGGTCCGGTTCAGCAAGGAATTCCTCCCAGGTGCATGCCTCTCGACTCGACACCTTGCCGTCAGGTGCGATCGTGAGGCTCTCGGTGCGTCCGAAAACGAGTCGTGCATCGGCGAAGACTTCTGACAGAAGTCCGATGAGCGTAGCGTGATGGGTCCCGCAGTTCTGATGGAACCGCTGACGCTGCTCGCTGGCGTAAGCGCCGATACTGAAGCCGAAGTGCACGAACCCGGGATGGATCCCGACAAACAGCTGCGCATCCTGCGTGCGCTTGCCTCCCTTGGGATAAAACGCGCCCCAGTAGAAGCCCCAGGCGCCGCCCTTGCCCCAATCGTTCTTAAGAATGCGCCCAAAGATACCTCGTTGGGTCTCCAGGAGCACGCGCATCGTAGTAGGTAGTTGGCTAGCCACTTGTGTCATCAGGCGTTGGAACGGCTCCTCGATCTCGGCCTTGAATTCGTCCTTGTGTGCCTGATAGTAGGTTTTTGACGGCTCCTTTTGGAGTCCCGTCAGAAGTTCAAAGGCCTGCGGTGAAAAGGCTGCCGTAACCATAGTCGGTGGGTCAGTTACTTCGGGTCCATTTTGGACAGGACCCTTCTGCTTCAGATCCACCTTGTCAATTACGTTATACAGCCTATCAATTTCCAGGTTCAGCGGTAGATCGGAACGAAGGTGTCCGACCTGGGCCCGGTACACCTGCTTGAATTCCTCGTGTGCCGCCACGAACGCATTGTAGTCTGAAGGGTTGAATTGATAACCGAGATAGGTCATGGCATCCCTGGCGCAGCCATTGTACAGCGGCGCCGTCTCAGCGTTAGCCCAACCATATAGCTCACCCAGCATATTGTTGCGGGCAAACTTGATGACACTTGCAGCTGTGTCGATCTTCGTGGTTGCCTCACCCTCGCCGTCCACCAACGCCAGAAGAGATGCGCGCAGCGTGGGGAGCGGATTACCGTCGGCCACTTTGTTCTTTGTACGTTTTCCGCTGTTTAGCGCGCCGAAGAGCGCTGCCACATCATCCCGATCGAAAGCCTCTGGTTGATCACGCAGTTTGCGCAACGAGGCAGTGATCTGAGCATATACGCGGGCGGGCTCATCCAGGTTGGCGTGGTAATGGTTAGGATGGTTCGGATCGGTCGCTTCGGTCTTCCACTGCGCCAGGCGTGTGGCGACATCCATGTTCGCTGTTGGGAGTGGCATTGTTTTTTGTCCTGGTCGAGGCGGCCTATCATCTGGCCAGAACCTGGCGCGTGTCAGATCCGTCTGGCCGGATTCGCGGCGATACGGCCGAATGTTCCAGTTGAGCTGGCGAATCATGTCTGCGGCGTCATCGGTCTGCAGGTTGAAGTTGTACGCGTTGCCCTGATCCAGCGATGGCGAGAAATCTGCTTGCTGGATCGCGGCCATGAGTTCGGCTGCCGGAATGATCCACAGGTCAAATCGGGCCGAGGTCTCATCGGTAAGAGAGATGACGACTTCGCCGCCCGCGGTTGCGGCATCCTCCAAACGTGCACGCCGAGGCGCAAGCCAGCGATTCTGCTGAGTGGTGAATAGCACGTAGACGCGTTTTCCCGATGATGTTTGGCACCAGCTAGAGTAAGCGGCCTCTTGGGTCAAAGGACCCAAGTAAGTCTCGGCATGCTTGAGCGTCTCTGTCAGCTTGGTATTCCGATAGGCATTTTCAAACCAGTTGGTCTTCTGGGGATCGGTCTTCTCTACGGTGAGCCGTAACTCCTTGCTTACAGTGACGATCCAGGTGTGCTCCCGCGACCACTCTGGTGTAGATTACGTCTGAAAACTGACCCACTTTACGTCTGAAAGTTGACCCACCC
>CAZMIS010000177.1:4126-8550 GCA_964566325.1 uncultured Anaerolineales bacterium | reverse complement strand
CGGCGAACGCGCTGGCGTCGCCCATGTTTACCCGCACCGCTTCCGCCACACCTTCGCCATCACCTACCTGCGCAACGGGGGCGACCTGTTCACCCTCCAGGAACTGCTCGGACACTCGGATCTGGCCATGGTGCGCCGCTATGCGCGTATCGCCC
Source organism: uncultured Anaerolineales bacterium (assembly GCA_964566325.1). Taxonomy (GTDB): domain Bacteria; phylum Chloroflexota; class Anaerolineae; order CG2-30-64-16; family CG2-30-64-16; genus JALOOB01. The sequence goes on along the minus strand of CAZMIS010000177.1, from coordinate 8,395 downwards.
AGACCGACTGCGCCAGGGTCCATGCGAAGGCTTCGCCCGCGGACAACTGGCGCCTGTGACGCAGAGGAGCACATCGACAATGACGGACGACAGCCAGCCGAAGCCCAAGATCATCGTCACAGACACTACGCCGCCCGCGCACTGCAGCCGATGCGACAAGGAGATCGCCACCGTGATTCTCGCGTGCACGCCCGACAACATGCGGCCGCATCCGGTGAAGATCCCGACCGCCTACTACACCGACAGCCGGGGCCGGCCAGTGTGCGCCGCCTGCGGCGCCGAAAGCGACCGGAGGGAACGAGAATTCCAGGCCACCATGCAACGCCTGCGCGCTGCCGACAGCAGTGAAGGACCCCGGCTCGGTGCGCCACGCCGAGGCCAGCTCGCGCGGCAGTCGCGCGCACCCCGTCGCAAACGCAAGCCGCCGGAGCCGGAACCCTCGCCGGCCTCCGTGTGAGTCACGCCGCCGGCTGCCCGTGGCCGGCCGCTGCGGCGGCGACCACCGGCAGCCGGAACCACGCCTCTTCGTCATGCAGCAGCCCGGGCGAGAGCTCGGGCTTATCGTGCGGGCCGAGCACGGCGCTGCGCACGCTGGCGCGCTCCGCTACGCTCCGCGGCGCGGCGCTTTCGCTCCGCTTGCGCCGGCCCTGCGCCAGGCCCTCGCACTCGCCTGCGCCGTATCGCACGTCACGCCGCCCATGCCAGTCGCGCCGCTGCGTGCCGGCGCACGTGTGAGGCACGCCGTGCATGCCAGCCTCGCCGTCGCGTGCCGGCCTCCACGTGAGGCACGCCGCCCATGTACGTTCTCGCCGTCGCGTGCCGGCGCTCGTGTGAGGCGCGCCGCCCATGCCCGTCTCGCCGCCGCGCGTTGACCATCCCGCCAGTCACGCGGCCGGCCACGGGCAGCCGGAACCCCCGCCCATCCTCATGCAGCAGCCCGGGCGAGAGCGTCGCCGCAGAAATCGTGCGCTTGCGGCGCCCCGCCCGCCTGTGATAACATGCGCAACCGAAGCACCTCACCGCCATCCCACCAGCGAGGTCCGCATGGACGATCTGACCGCCGAGACAGCCGAGCCCGCCGCCGCAGACAACCTGCAGCAGAAGATCGGCCCCGGCAACCCCTTCCACTCCGCCGATGAACTGGAGCGCTGGATCGCCGCGGTGAAGCACCAGGTGTGCCGGGTGCGATGCGTGGTAACGAAGGGTGAGCCTAAGCACGGCACCGGATTTCTGGTCGCTGCGGACCTGGTCCTGACGAACTACCACGTCGTTCGACCGTACCTCGAGGGGCACGTGCCGGCTACCGCAGTGACGGTGTGCTTCGACTACCTCGAGACCGCCTCCGGCCGGGTGCCGCTCGACGACCCAGGCGCCTGGATCGCCATCGATCCCGAGTGGGCAGTCCCTAACGCCCCATACAGCCAGGCCGACCTCTCGGGCCAGGGATCGCCCGCGCCCGATGAGCTCGATTTCGCCCTGCTCAAACTGACCGGATGTCCGGGCCACGCCATGTTGGCGGACGAAGCACGCGTGCGCGGCTGGATCGACGTCTCGGCCGACGTGCCTGTTCCCCTGGTGAACTCGCCTGCGTGGATCGTCCAGCACCCGGACATGGGCAGCGGACAACTGACGGTTCAGGTGGCCCAATCCGAACGCAGCTTCAGCGGGCTGAACGCCAACGGCACGCGCATCATCTACCGGACCAGCACCCTGGGCGGCTCATCCGGCTCGCCTGTATTCGACGACCGGCTGCGCGCGGTGGCCGTGCACCACGCCGAAACGCGGGCGCCGGCCACCGACCGCACCAACCAGGGCATCCCGCTGGCCGCCATTCGCGCCGCACTGCCGGATGACGTGCGCCAGCTGCTCGTTGCGCCGCCGCCCCGTCCACTCGCCCGACCGCCTGATTTTCTCGGAACCTACATCTTTGAGGACGCCCACCAGGACAATCCGGCCACGCTACTCAACGCGCGTTACCGGATCGTCCCGTTCTTCGACGACGCTCGAAGCGACGAGCTCGCCAGCCTGGCGGACTGGTGCGCCGCACCGGCGCGCACCGCGGTCCGCCTGTTCGTGGGTGACGGTGGCGCAGGCAAGACGCGACTCTTCATCGAGTGGTGCAAGCGCCAACGCGAGGCGGGCTGGGCCGCGGGGTTCCTTCCCGACCCTCTGGATGACGAGGCGCACATCCAAGTCCTGCTCGCCACGCCGGTCGCCACCCTGGCCGTCATCGATTACGCCGCGGGCCGGCCCGGCCTGGCGCAACTCCTCAAGCGCATCGCGGCGCGCCCACGGTCCGCCGAGGGTCGCCTGCGCATCGTCCTGTTGGCCCGCGATGTCGGAGACTGGTGGCGTGCGCTCCTGCAACTGGACGACGACGTCCGGTATCTCCTCAGCGCACATGAACCCACAACGCTGAACCCTCTGCCCCTGGGCGAGCAACTGCGGGAAGCGGTCTTCACTCACGCGGCAGCACAGTTCGCTGCACTGCGCGGGAAACCGCAGCCGGCAGCCCAGCCCAACCTCAGTGACCCGTTGTTCGGCCGCATGCTGTATGTGCACGCAGCCGCCCTCGCGGCGGTGGAGGGTTGGCCCATCGGCGCCAATTCGCTACTCGACGAAATCGTGACGCACGAGAAGCACTTCTGGATCCGGGGTTACCCGGCCGAGCTGGCCGACGCGCTGCCAGCCGCGGAGTTTGCCGCCGCGTGCAGCCGCTTCGTCGCGGCCGTCACGCTGCGGGGTGGATGTGAGTCACGTGAAGAAGCGGAAGACCTGAGCACCGCCATCCGCGGCCCGCAGCAGGCTGACTTCGTGCCCTTCATGCGCTGGCTCTATCCGGCCGCGGGCGACGCCTATCTGAGCGGCCTGGAGCCGGACCTACTGGGCGAGACCCTGGTGGCGAGCGTGCTGACCTCCAACCCGGCGCCCACCTTCCTCGACCGGGCCTTCGCCGGCGCGGATGAGGATCGCGTGCACCAAGGGTTCACCGTGCTGGGCCGGCTCTCGCGCTACCGGCCCGCAGCCGCGACGCCGTGGCTGGCGCACCTGCTCGACGCAGACCTGCCCGGCCGCATCCGATCGGCCCTGGCCGCAGCCATGGCCCTCAGTGAACCCACCACGCAGGCGCCGCTCGTTCAGGTCATCCGCGAAGGTCTGGCGCGCGCCGGCACGCCCGAGGTGGCAGCCGAGGTGGAACGCCTCGTGCCCGAACGCACCGTGGTGCTGGCCGAGGTAGGGGTCTGGGCCGTGCAGTGCCAGTTGGACGGCCTCGCCGATCGTGGCGATGGGGAGCCCAGCGCTGAACGGGCGCGACTGCTCAACAACCTGGGCAACCGGCTCAGTGAACTGGGCCGGCGCGAGGCGGCGCTCGCGGCCGCCGAGGAGGCGGTCACCATTCGTCGCGCGCTGGCCGAGGCCCGCCCCGACGCCTTCCTGCCCAACCTGGCCTCCAGTCTCAACAACCTGGGCGCGCTGCTCAGCGCCCTGGGCCGGCGCGAGGCGGCGCTCGCGGCCGCCGAGGAGGCCGTCACCGTGTACCGCGCGCTGGCCGAGGACCGCCCCGACGCCTTCCTGCCCGACCTGGCCGTGAGTCTCAACAACCTGGGCGCGCTGCTCAGTGAACTGGGCCGGCGCGAGGCGGCGCTCGCGGCCGCCGAGGAGGCGGTCACGGTGTACCGCGCGCTGGCCGAGGCCCGCCCCGACGCCTTCCTGCCCGGCCTGGCGATGAGTCTCAACAACCTGGGCAACTGGCTCAGTGACCTGGGCCGGCGCGAGGCGGCGCGCGGGGCCGCCGGGGAGGCCGTCACCGTGTACCGCGCGCTGGCCGAGGCCCGCCCCGACGCCTTCCTGCCCGACCTGGCCATGAGTCTCAACAACCTGGGCGGCCGGCTCAGTGACCTGGGCCGGCGCGAGGCGGCGCTCGCGGCCGCCGAGGAGGCCGTCACCATTCGCCGCGCGCTGGCCGAGGCCCGCCCCGACGCCTTCCTGCCCAACCTGGCCGTGAGTCTCAACAACCTGGGCGCGCTCCTCAGTGCCCTGGGCCGGCGCGAGGCGGCGCTCGCGGCCGCCGAGGAGGCGGTCACCATTCGCCGCGCGCTGGCCGAGGCCCGCCCCGACGCCTTCCTGCCCGACCTGGCCTCCAGTCTCAACAACCTGGGCAACCGGCTCAGTGACCTGGGCCGGCGCGAGGCGGCGCTCGCGGCCGCCGAGGAGGCGGTCACCATTCGCCGCGCGCTGGCCGAGGCCCGCCCCGACGCCTTCCTGCCC
>CAZMIS010000177.1:0-4026 GCA_964566325.1 uncultured Anaerolineales bacterium | reverse complement strand
CAGTGACCTGGGCCGGCGCGAGGCGGCGCTCGCGGCCGCCGAGGAGGCGGTCACCGTATACCGCGCGCTGGCCCAGGCCCGCCCCGACGCATCCCTGCCCGACCTGGCCACCAGCCTCAACAACCTGGGCAACTGTCTCAGTGCCCTGGGCCGGCGCGAGGCGGCGCTCGCGGTCGCCGAGGAGGCGGTCACGGTATACCGCGCGCTGGCCGAGGCCCGCCCCGACGCCTTCCTGCCCAATCTGGCGATCTCTTGCGGTACGCTTGGCACCTCGTTGAAGAATGCCGGCCGCGATCAAGAGGCACTCACGGCGTTCGCCGAGGGCATACGGGCGTTGCGGGCGCATTTCCAGGCGATCCCGATGGCCCACGCGCAGTTAATGCTCGCTTTGGTGCGGGACTATCTGACGCTTGCCAAAGAACTCCATCAAGAGCCAGATGTTGAGATGCTCACGCCAATCGTGGAGAAGCTAACGGAGCTCAACAGATCAGGCTCATCCGATCAGCAATGAGCTCCGACAACCCTGTCACCAGTCCCTCGCCTCAATAGACACCGTAGCGCGGGATCGCCGCTGGCAGAATGATCACCGCCACCGGCCTGCCGGCGCTCCCGCTGCCCGCTGCGGCATCGTCGGCAGTCACCCGGAACCCCGCTAACCACCGCATCCTCAGAACTGCGGTGCTGCACTGCGCATCACGCCGCCCAGGCCGGCCTCGCCGCCGCGTGTTGACCCCGCCGACAGTCGCGCCGTGCATGCCCGTCTCGCCGCTGCGCGTGCCGGCCTCTGTGTGAGGCACGCCGTGCATGCCAGCCTCGTCGCCGCGTGCCGGCCCCTGTGTGAGGCACGCCGCCAACGCACGTCTCGCCACGGCGCGTTGACCTCGCCGGCAGCCACGCCACCCAGGCCGCTTCTCGCCGCCGCGTGCCGGCCCCTGCGTGAGGCACGCCGCCCATGTTCATCTCGCCACCGCGCGTTGACCATCCCGCCAGTCACGCGGCCGGCCGTCCGTGGCCGACCGCTGCGGCGGCAGCCACCGGCGGCCGGAAGGAGCACCCGCCGCCACACACGACCCACGGGCGGGAGCCTCCGGCTCGCCCGCTGCGCTCCCTGGCGGGGGCCGGGACTCCGCTACGCTCCGCCCCGTCCCCCGCACGCGGCCGGCTCCGCCACCCGCTCAGGGGCGCAGGCAAGGCTTCGCCTGCGGCACCCGCCTAACCAGCCAGTCACGCCGCCCAGGCACTTTCTCGCCGCCGCGCGTTGAGCATCCCGCCAGTCACGCGGCCGGCGGCTCGTGGCCACGAGCCGCCGGAACCACCACTCGCCGCTGCGCAACGCAAACGGGCGCGTGCCGCCAGTCACGCCGCACAGGCAGCGCCCGGGGACCTGCCCGCTCCGCCGGCCTGCCGCCGGCTGCGGCCGGCGGCAGGCCGGCTCCGCTGCGGGACAGCCCCTTGAGCCAACCGTCCTACTCGATCCGACCCCCGCCACCCTTGCCGATCGGGCCCAGCTGCCGCAACGCATCAGCCTTGACCAGGCTCGCAACCGCCGTCTGGATGAACACCACGCGATCGGGGTTGGCCTCGGCCACCTCCTGCAGCAGCAGCGCCAGCCACGCGTAGTCCCCATCGCTGAGCGCCGGCAGCACCGCCGCACCCCCCTCCGCAATGTCGCGCATCATGTTGCTGCCACCACCCCGGCCCGCGGTCGGGCCACGACGCACCGCATAGCCCAACACCGCGCCGAGCTCGTTGAGCCGCTCACGCAACTCGACCGCATCCTCCGTCGTGCCACTCACGCTCCAGGTCAATGATGCTGCCATGGCCGTTCCTCCCCTCGAACAAGTGTGTCTAAGTGTATGGCACTATATCACCCTAGACCCTGGGAGTCAACAGGTTGGCGCGCGCTGACGTGCTCAAGTTCTGGGAGATGAGGCCTCGCTCAGCGCCGGGCCGTGGGCAGCCAGTTACAGATCGCAACCAGCCACACACCCGCCAGTTGCGCACGTGGGGCGCCTGCAGGTTGGCCGCGCGGCCCTACCAGGTGGACAAGCGCAGCACGCCAGCCCAGGTAACTCACGGCCCACGCTGACAGGGCTGCGCAAATCACAGGTCGGGCGCTGTCAACGCGGGTGATAAACTCCCCAATAACGCGGGTTAAGAAGTCCCCACCCTGAGGGATCTGGATGCTTTTGCGGCACAATGGGTTGGTCGACCCAAGTGCCGTCAGGAGGTCCAGCCATGCTCAAAGTGGAGGAACGGTTCATGATCAAGGACCTGCGCGAGAAGGGGGCCTCCATCAGCGAAATCGCCCGGCGCACGGCTTGTGACCGCAAGACGGTGCGCCAAGTGTTGGCTGAACCGCTGGTGCCAGTTCGTCCGGCGCGGACTCGCCGGCGGCGACAGTTGGGCCCGTATGTCGAGTACCTTAAGAAACGTATAGACAAGGGCGTGGTCAACGCCAGCAAGCTGTACGACGAAATCAAGGCGCAAGGCTACCAGGGCTGCAAGGGACACGTCCGTGACTTTGTGGCAACCCTGCGCCCACCACGACCCATCGCCGCCACGGTTCGTTTCGAAACCGAACCGGGCGAGCAAGCCCAGGTCGATTGGGCGTGCTTCGGCACGATCCAGCATCAGGGTCGCCAGCACCGACTGTATGCCTTCCTCATGACGCTCAGTTGGTCGCGGGCCCTGTACCTGGAGTTCACCGTCGCAGCCGACATGGCCTGGTGGCTGCGCTGCCACCTGCATGGCTTCCACTACTTCGGCGGCGTGCCGCATGAAGTGCTGCACGATAACCTCAAGACGGCCGTGCTAAGTCGGGGCGAAGCGGGCATCGTGCACTGGCATCCCAAATACCTGGACTTCGCCGCCTACTACGGCTTCACGCCCCGGGCTTGCCAACCCTACCGGGCGCAGACCAAAGGTAAGGTCGAGGCCGGCGTGCATTACGTGCGCATCAACTTCTGGCCCGGCCTTAGCTACATCCATTTGGCGGACCTCAACCAGCAGGCGGTGAACTGGCTGGACACGGTTGCGAATGTGCGCAGCCACGGCACGACCGGCCAGGCGCCGTTCGATCGGCTGCCCATGGAAGGGCTGCTGCCGCTGCTGGGCAAGCCGGATTATGACACCGCCCTGGTGAGCACTCGGCGCAGCTCGGCCGACTGCTTCATCAGCTACGGCGGCAACTTCTACTCGGTGCCAGCTCAGCACCACAACCAAAACCTGACGGTCCAGGAAACCGAGAGCGGCCTGCTGATTGTGACGTCGGCTAAGGGCGACGAGATCGCCTGCCACCGGCTGGCCGACGGGCACGGGCAGCGCATCGTCGAGTCGGCGCATTACCAGGGGCTGCCGGCGGCGTCCAGTCGGCAGCGCCGTGCCGCTGCCGAACAAATCCTGGTCGTCCTGCCACAACGCCAGGTCGACGCCCCAGTGGTCGAAACCCGTTCGCTGGCCATCTACCAGGAATTGGCCGAGGTGGCGGCATGAACGAACTGACCTATGACCGTGTGCAATCACACCTGGCGCGGCTGAAGCTGCCGCGCATGAGCGAGCGCCTCGACAGCCTGGCCGAGGCGGCCGCCAAGCAGGATTGGACCTACCTGGACTTCCTGGACCAGTTGCTCCAGGCCGAAGTCTCGGCCCGCTCCGAGCGGGACATCGCGATGAAAACCAAGCTGGCGCACTTCCCATTCAGCAAGACGCTCGACCAGTTCGACTTTGGCTTCCAGCCATCCATCAGCGAGCGCCAGATCCGCGAGTTAGCCAGCCTGCGCTTTGTCGCCAACGGCGAGAACGTGTTGCTGCTCGGCCCGCCCGGCGTCGGCAAAACGCACCTGGCGATCGCCCTCGGCGTGGCCGCCATTCAGCAGGGGACCAGCGTCTACTTCACGACCATGGTCGACCTGCTCGAAGTCATCCACCGCGATGCCAAGGAAGATCGCCTGGCCCACCGGCTGGACACTCTGTCCCGGCCGAAGCTGCTGATCGTCGACGAGATGGGCTACTTCCCGCTCGACC
>CAZMIS010000176.1:3582-8625 GCA_964566325.1 uncultured Anaerolineales bacterium | reverse complement strand
ACCACCAACAGCATCATGAGGTACACGATGATGGTGTTCTCGAAGAAGATCGGTCCGATGACCGGTATCTTGGAGAGCAGTGGAATGGAGATCGCTTTGAACGTGCCCGAGTTGTTCAGCACGTCACCGTTGCGCTCCAGGAAGCGCGACGAAAGGTAGCTGGTGGTGCCCGTAGCGAAGACGTTGATTGCCACACCGCTGATGATCTGGTCCACCTTGTACCGGATGGCCAGGATGGCATGCACCGTGCCAAGGAGTGCACCGGTCAGGATCGCGATAAGCAGGCCGAACCACAGGCTATCCGTCAGGCTTGCCGCGATGACGGCAGTCTGCGCGGACATCAGCATCATGCCTTCGAGGCCGATGTTCACCACGCCCGCGCGCTCGCTGATCACGCCACACAGGGCGGCCAGCGCGATGGGCGTAGCGCGCACCAGCGAGCTGCTCAACATGCCGACCATGTTGAACGATTTGCCGCGCGCCGCCCACACCAGGAAGGCAAGAACGAAGGCCGTAGCAACGATCCCGATGACCAGCCCCGCCCGCTTGAAGCCGCGCGTGATCTGGACCGCGCCCAGAAAGACGGCCACCGCGGACAGGAGGTAGATCGTGGCAGTGGTGGGCAGCGTGAGATCAGGAATCTTGATTGCCTGCGAGCCGCTGCCGGGATTCATGCCGAACTTGGTGGTCAACCCGCCTTCCAGTCCGAGGCCGAAGAGCAGGAAGATGGCGAGGCCCATCAGCAGGAGCACGACGCCGGTGATCCGGCTGCGCCGGATCTCGGCCGGGAGCGCCCGGGTTGCTGTTGCAGTCGTCATGGATGTCTCCTCCCCCTCAGCCTCAGGATCCCCACCCGCGGCTCAGCAGGACCTTCTCTGCCGAGAGCTTACGGAGGCGATACAGCCCACGGATGATGTCGGGCGCCGCGATGAAGACGATCACCAGGGCCTGGATGATCGAGATGATGTCGATCGGGATGCCGGCCAACGACTGCATGTTGGTGGCGCCACTGCGCAGGAAGCCCCACAACAACGCAGCCAGCACCACGCCCACCGGGTGGCTCTTGCCGATCAGCGCGATCGCCAGGGCGTCGAAGCCGTAGCCGGCCGAGAAGCCCTGGCCGACCCAGTAATCCACGCCCAGCACCTGGCTCGCACCGGCCAGCCCGCACAACCCGCCGCTCAGCGTCATGGCGAGGACGATGGTGCGCGTGATGCTCATGCCGGCGTAGCGGGACGCATCCGAATTCGCGCCAACGGCGCGGATCTGGAAGCCGATGGTTGTCTTGAAGAGCAGCCAGAAGACCACCGCCGCCGCGATCAGGGCGAGGAAGAACCCGACGTTGAAGCGCAGCGGATCGCCGAACAACCTCGGCAGCTCTGCGGCCGGCTGGATGTAGGGTGTGACCGGGCGGAAGCCGGGGGCCTTCATCGGGCCGTTGATCAGCCAGTCGCTCAGGCGATACGCGATGTAGTTCATCATGATCGTGTTGACGACTTCGTGGCCGCCCGTCCTAGCCTTCAGCCACCCGGGGATCGCGCCCCAGATTGCGCCCGCAGCAAACCCGCCCAGGATCGCCAACGGCAGGTGCAGGTACCACGGCCAGCCGATCAGGCTGTAGCCGACAAAGGCCGCACCCAACGAGCCCATGAAGAACTGGCCTTCGGCGCCGATGTTGAACAGGCCGGCCCTGAAGCCCAGTGCTACGCCGAGGCCGGCGAAAATGTACGGCGTCGCCGCAGTCAGGCTCTCCGTGATCGGGTAGAAGGCTGTCCGCAACGCGGCGGGGTCGCCGCTCCCTATCGCGCGGACCATCTCGGGCAGGCTGCCGAACGAGCCGCGGAACAGCGCGCCGTAGGCCGTGGCAATGGACTTCCAGGCCGCGGCAAATGCCGCGCCGGGCGCCTGGAAAAACTTGCTGAAGGCTGCCACCACCGCGGGATCGGTAATGATGATGACGATTGCGCCGATGATCAGGCCAGTCAGCACTGCCAGGAGTGGAACGAGAATGCCTTGCAGAGCTGAACCAAACCGGGCGGGCTGCTTTCGACCGCCTCCGCCCTTGGCTGAGCCGGCCTTCTGCGCCGGCGTCGAAGCGACTGTGGATGGAGTATTGTCCAACGGTGCCTCCTCGGACGGTGGTCCCTAAAATACCCGCTCGACGGCGCCCCGATCGCTGACCGGCTTCGCAACGGCAGCAGCGTCAGCAGGCTTGATGCCGGCCATCAGGAGGCCCAGGTATTCCTTGGTGACACCTGCGGCAGGTACGATGTCCAGGATCTTGCCCTTGTACATGACGGCGATGCGATCGGACAGCGCCATGATCTCGTCCAGCTCGGAGGAAACCACGAGCACGGCCGTACCCTCATCGCGCTTCTGGATGATGCGGGAGTGAATGTATTCGATGGATCCGACGTCCAAGCCACGCGTGGGTTGCGAGGCGATCAATAGCTTGATCGGCCGTGAGAATTCGCGCGCGACGATCACCTTCTGCTGGTTGCCGCCGGACAGCGTCCCCACGTTTACATGGACGTTTGGCGTGCGGACGTCGAACTGCTTCACCAATTCCTCAGAAGCCGCCAGGATCGCACCCTGCTGCATGTTGATGCCCTTGGCAAAGGGCGGCAGGTAGTAAGTATTCAGTGCAACGTTATCGGAGATGGGGAAGTTGAGCACCAGGCCGTGCTTCTGCCGGTCCTCGGGCACGTGCGCGACGCCCTTCTCCGTGACCTGGCGCGGACTTGCCTTGCTGATCTCTTCGCCGAGGATGCGAACCGAACCGGTCGCCGGTGGCCTCAGCCCGGTCAAGGCGTAGACGAGCTCCGTCTGGCCGTTGCCTTGCACGCCCGCCACGCCGAGCACCTCGCCGGCCCGCACATCGAACGACACACCGTTCACCGCAATGTGGCCGCGATCATCCAGCGCCACCATGTCCTTGACTTCGAGGACCGGCTCGCCGGGGGCAGCCAGTTCCTTGTCGACGACCAGGTTCACCTCACGGCCCACCATCAGGGAGGCCAGGTGTTGCGGATCGGTCTTGGACGGTTCCACGGTGCCCACGGTGCGCCCCAGGCGCAGCACCGTGATCCGGTCGGCCACGGCCATCACTTCCTTGAGCTTGTGCGTGATGAAGATGATGGACTTGCCCTGAGCGATGAGCGAGCGCAGGACCTCGATCAATCCCTCGACTTCCTGCGGTGTCAGCACGGCAGTGGGTTCGTCGAAGATCAGGATGTCTGCGTTCCGGTACAGCACCTTGATGATCTCGACACGCTGCTGGGTGCCCACCGAGAGATCCTTGACGTAGGCGTGCGGGTCGACCTCAAGCCCGTGATCTCGGCCGATCTGCTCGATTCGCTTCGCCACCTGCTCGCGGTCCAGGAAAGCTCCGCGCGTCGACTCAACGCCAAGCATGACGTTTTCAGTGACCGTCATCACGGGAACGAGCATGAAATGCTGGTGCACCATGCCGATGCCGCGTGCGATGGCATCGTTCGGCCCGTGAATATCCACCTTCTCGCCGCGGACCAGGATCTCGCCCTCGTCCGGCTTGTAGAGGCCGTAGAGGATGTTCATCAGCGTGGTCTTGCCCGCGCCGTTTTCGCCGAGCAGGGCGAGAATCTCACCCTCATTCAGGGTGAGATCGATGTGATCGTTGGCAAGCACGCCTGGGAAGGCTTTCGTAATCCCGCGCAGTTCCAGTACTGGTGGCATGCCGATCTCCTACTTGTGATTAAGCAACCAGGGCCAGAGGTATGCCCCCTGGCCCTGGCTCTTGCACGGGTTATTTCAGAACGTCATCGATGACGATCTTGCCGGCAACGATGTCCGTCTTGAGCTGGTCCAACTCAGCCTGCAGGCTGGCCGGAACCTTGCTGGCGTAGTCGTGGAACGGTGCAATGCCCACACCGCCGTCCGACAGGGTGCCGACGTAGGTGCCGCCCTTGAAAGTGCCCTCGGCAACCGCCTTCACCGCGTTGAACACGGCCACGTCCATGTTCTTCATCACGCTGGTCAGGTACGTCTCCTTGAACTCAGGCGACGATGCGTACCAGTCCGAGTCCACGCCGACGATCATGCAGCCCTTATCCTTGCAGGCTGCCGCCGAGCCCAGGCCCACCGGGCCCGCCACCGGCATGATCACGTCCGCACCCTCGTCCACAAACGACTCGGCGATCCGCTTCCCGTCGTCCGTCGATTCGAAGTTGCCCGCAAACACGCCCTCGTCCTTCGCCGTCTCCCAGCCCAGCACCTCAACCGCCGTGCCCTTCACCTGGTTGTGGTACTTCACGCCGGCCTCGAAGCCCTTCATGAAGATCGTCACCGTCGGCAGCTTGATCCCGCCGAACGTTGCGACCACACCCGTCTTCGTCGCCGCCGCTGCCGCATAGCCGGCCAGGAACCCCGCCTCGTCCGTCTGGAAGGTCAGGCCCAGCACGTTGTCCAGCGCTACGTCCGACCCGCAGTCCTTGCCCACCACCGCACCCGGCCAGCAGTCGGGATACGCATAGTCCACGATCGCGAAGTTCAGGTCCGGATTCGCCTTCGCCGCCGCGGCTGTGTCCACGCCCAACAGGAAGCCGACCGTCACGATCAGGTCCAGCTTCTCGCTCACAAGCTGCTGCACGTTCTTGGCGTAGTCCGCCTGCTGCTGCGATTCCAGGTACTTGCCAGTGGCGCCCAGCAACCGCTCGGCATCCTGGATGCCCTTCCACGAGGTCGCATTGAAGCTCTTGTCGTCGATGCCACCCATGTCCGTGACCTGGCCGGCCGTGACCTTCTTCAGCTCGGGAGCCGCAGCGGCAGCCAGGACATCGTCGATCTTGATCCGGCCGCCGATGATGTCCTTCGTGATCTGCTCCAGCTCGCCCTTCAGGCCGGCCGGAACCTTGCTCTCGAAATCATGGAACGGTGCGATGCCCACACCGCCATCCGACAGGGTGCCGACGTAGGTGCCGCCCTTGAAGGAGCCTTCCTTCACTGCCTTGACCGCGTTGAACACGGCCACGTCCATGTTCTTCATCACGCTGGTCAGGTACGTCT
>CAZMIS010000176.1:0-3482 GCA_964566325.1 uncultured Anaerolineales bacterium | reverse complement strand
CGAGGTCGCATTGAAGCTCTTGTCGTCGATGCCACCCATGTCCGTGACCTGGCCGACGACGATGCCGGCAGGCTTGGCTGCCGGTTCGGGCGCCTTGGTCGGCTCAGGAGCCTTGGTCGGCTCGGGGGCCGCAGGCGCCGCAGGGGCCGCGGTCGGAGCCGGCGCCGCCGTCGGGGTGGCTGCGCCACCGCACGCGCTGAGGACCATGCTCAGAAGTACGAGCACACTCACGATACTGATCAGTTTGTTACGCATGTCTTGAATCTCCTCCTGGTATGGAAACGATACGGGAAGACCGAAATTCGGGCAGAAGTCGAAGTCAGGCAGAGGAAACACGACGCTGGGAGGCTACTCCACAGAAGCCCCTGCCTTCCGAACGGATGGACACCTCCTTTCGGTGTGAACCTGCCGGCGCTTAGCCGGGAGCACTGAGGAATCGTGCGAAAGTTCATGCGTTGCAAGCATACCGTTACAACGCGGCAGATATGGGCCCGTAGCCTGGCGACGCCAGACCATTCTGACGTGCCCGCCTGCGCCAGTATGATTATACCCATGTCAACCTTGCGCCGCAAATTACCTTCAGACTAGACACGGTGGATTGCTTTGACACGCGGGCATCTTGAACCTATAATTATATGGAATTATTGAGAAATATGGAGAGCACAAGCATGGCTATGCGGGAGATCATTACGCTGGGGCACCCGACGTTGCGGCAGAAGGCGCGCAAGGTGACAAAATTCGGGCCCGAGCTCAAGCAACTGATCGATGATATGATCGAGACGATGCGCGCCGCGCCGGGCGTCGGCCTGGCCGCGCCCCAGGTGAATGTCCCGGAACGGGTCATCGTGGTGGAGCTGCCGGCGGACGAAGAGGAGGGTCTCCCCGCGGAGTTGTACGCTTACGTCAATCCGGAGATCGTCAAGGTGTCGCGGGATACCGAGCCGGGCGAGGAAGGTTGCCTATCCATCCCGGGCTACCTCGGCGAAGTGGATCGCCACGTGGAGATCCTCGTGCGGGGGCAGGACGCATACGGCAAGCCGCAACGGATCAAGGCACAGGACTACCTGGCGCGCATCTTCCAGCACGAGATCGACCATCTCGAAGGGGTGCTTTTCATCGACAAGGCCGACCCGACCACCATCCACAAGCTCACCGCGGAAGAAGCCGCAACGGCAACCGGAGAAGCCGCCGAGGCCGCAGCGCTCATGCCGCGGGCGGAGACGCCGGCCCCGTAAATGGCGCAGGGGCGACCGCCCCACGGCCCATGCACCTACCCCCATTAATGACGTAGGGGCGACCGGCCGGTCGCCCCTACAATATCACGCGCGCCCACGAATGGGCGCGCCGCCGTGTTCCACTAGCGAATCACGTCCAGCGTCTTCTCGGTCTGCGGATCGAAGAGGTGCATGTTGTCCATGTTCACCATCATGTCGATCGTCTCGCCGATGCGGGCGTGCGTGCGCGGGTCGACGCGGGCGACGAACTGCTTCTTGCCGGTCAACAGGTACAGGAAGATTTCGTTGCCCATCAACTCGGAGACATCCACCTGGGCGGTGATCGGCGCGGGGATGATGCCCGGCGCCTCGAACCCCTTGGTGTAGATATCCTCAGGCCGTACGCCGAAGATCACCTTCTTGCCCTTGTGCTGGATGTAGTCGGCCTTCTTGGTTTCCGGCACCTGGAGCTTGAACGTGCCGCCATCGACGAACAACTTGCCGTCCTGCTCGACCAGCGTTGCCTCGAAGAAGTTCATCGAGGGGCTGCCGATGAAGCCGGCGACGAAGATGTTGGTCGGATGATCGTAGAGGTGCTGCGGCGTGTCGATCTGGTGCAGCAGGCCATCCTTCATCACCGCGATGCGGGAGGCCATCGTCATGGCTTCCACCTGGTCGTGCGTGACGTAGATGAAGGTCGTACCGAGCTGCTGATGCAGCTTGCTGATGCCGGCCCGGGTCTCGACGCGCAGCTTTGCGTCCAGGTTCGACAGCGGCTCGTCGAAGAGGAACACCTTCGGGCTGCGGACGATCGCGCGGCCGACCGCCACACGCTGGCGCTGGCCACCGGAGAGCTGCTTGGGCTTGCGATCGAGGAACTGGCCGATGCCCAGGATGTCCGCGGCTTCCTTGACCTTCTTGTCGATCTCGGCCTTCGGAGTCTTGCGCAGCTTGAGGCCGAACGCCATATTGTCGTACACGCTCATGTGCGGGTAAAGCGCGTAGCTCTGGAACACCATCGCGATATCGCGGTCCTTCGGCGGCACGTCGTTCACGACGCGGTCACCGATCAGGATGCGTCCTTCAGAGATCTCTTCGAGGCCGGCGAGAAGGCGGAGGCTGGTGGTCTTGCCACAGCCGGAGGGGCCGACGAAGACGAGGAATTCCTTGTCTGCAATTTCGAGGCTGAGGTTGTTGACCGCGATCACATCGCCGTAGCGCTTGTAGACGCCATCGTAGGTTACACTGGCCATGGGTGTATAACTCCTCTTGTGCTGTATTTGGTTTTGCCGTTATTGAATCAGCCAGGGCGAACAGAACTGTTCGGTCGAGCGATCGGCGTACCCGATTGGAGGACTGGGCCATGCCCTTGTACAACCAATGGCCAATACCGGGCCGGTGCGAGCGTCTCGGGCGCTAGCGCCATAACCGCTTCGCCATGACTATGGAAAGCGTGAGTGAGTGGCTATGAAAGTGGTCGTCGTGTTGTGCGGCGCCTCCGTACGAATGGATCGCAAATGAACCCTTGGAGACGATTCCGCCGGCAGCCCGCGTTTGGCCGCGCGCGCTCCTGGCGGCAGACGGTACTACTCTAGCATGCTTCTTTCCCGGCTGCAAATCACCAATAGCCCAGAAGGGCACAAAGTCGCACGCAGGCCCCGAAGCCGGTATAATACCGCCATGTCATCAACGCCGCCGCCCGCCCGAGATCGGATGCCGGCCGGCCTTTCAAGGCTGGCCGGCGTCCTGGCCCTCGTGGCCGCTGCCGTGCTGCTCGTCGTGGCGCCGCATGGCCTGCTGGACGTGGCGGACCGGGCCGCGTATGCGGTCTGCCATCGCATCCCCGATCACAGCTTCCTGATCGCCGGACGCCAGTTGCCCTTGTGTGCGCGCTGCAGCGGCACCTACCTCGGCGCGCTGGCCGGGCTGGCGGTCATGGCGCTGCGGGGACGCGGCCGCGCGGGTCGCTTTCCCCGTCGGGGCCTGTTGCTCACGCTCGCGGGGTTCATGGCCGCCTGGGCCGCGGATGGGACCAATTCCTTCCTGACGCTGCTCGATCTTCCGCACCTGTATCCGCCAGGCAACACGCTTCGCCTCGTGACCGGCGTGCTCCAGGGGCTCGCCATCGCCGGCATCCTGCTGCCCGCGTTCAACCTCGCGTTCTGGCAGCAGCCGGAGGACCAGGCGAGCATCGCAGGCTGGCGCGATCTGGCCTTCATGCTCGCGGGCGGGGGCCTTGTCGTCGCAGCCGTCGCCAGCGAGTGGGAC
>CAZMIS010000175.1:0-8668 GCA_964566325.1 uncultured Anaerolineales bacterium | reverse complement strand
GGATCGACATCCATGCCCTGACCGCCTCGGAAATGTTCGGGGTGCCGGTCGAGGTGAATGGCGCTCAGGTCAGCCTGCCGAACGCAGAGCTGGTCGTGGGCGCGCAGTGCAGCGGCCTGCGATCGATCGTCACCCTGCTGACCCTCGTCGGCCTGATCGTCTTCGTACTGGAAGGCTCGCTGTGGCGCAAGGCCTTACTGGTTCTCAGCAGCATCGTCATCGCTGCCTTCGGCAACGTGCTGCGGGTCGCCTCACTCCTCGGAGTGGCGAATCTCTGGGGCGCGGATGCGGCGTTCAAGTACTACCATGACTATTCCGGAATTGTGTTCTTTGCCAGCGCTTTTGTGCTCTTACTGCTCTTCAGCCGGTTGATGGGATGTCGAGAGATCAAAGAAGAACTGTTTTAGTTATCCTCTTCCTGGCGGTCGCGGTCGGGGCGGCGCTGTTCATCAGCCTGGGCGACCGGCTGCTGGAGCGCGGGAAGGATGGCGGGTACGAGTTCGTGGCCGACATCGACAACTGGCAGCGCACCGAGCGCGAACGTGCGGTCACGTCACCGTATGACTTCAACCTGTCCGCGGAGCTGAGCCAGGTGCCGCTGCAGCTGGGCGAGTGGCAGGGCCAGGACGTGCCTCAAACGAACGTCGAGGTGTTCATCCTGCTGGAGCCCGAGCAGTACCTGCAGCGCATGTACCGCCTGCCGGACGGGCGTTTCGTGTGGCTGAGCCTGATCGGCAGCCGCAAGTCGAAGAGCTTCCACTCCCCGCAGATCTGCTACGACACGGATGGCTGGCAGACCGAGGCCAGCTCGGAGGTCGTGCCGCTGGCCCAGGGGGAGATCTACGCGCTCAAGCTGATCGCGAGCAAGACCTACGACGGCGGCGGGACGGACGAACACGTCATCACTTACTTCTACCTGTGGCCGTCGTACGCGCGCGATCCGCAGGATGGCATGGTGCTGGTCAAGCTGACCGCGCCGATCTACGACTCGATCGATGAAACGGTGGAACTGGAGAAGGCGTTCTTCAGGGAGCTCTTCACGGCCGCCAGGAAGTAAACCGTGAGGCGCCTGGCGCCTCAGCCGCTGTGGCAGAGTGCCGGCACCGCCCGCCCGATCGTACACCAGGCATAGACAGCGCCCCCGGGGGATTCCCCGGGGGCGCTATTCATACACATCTACTCGCTGAGGACAGGCGAACCGGTCGCCCGCCCTCAATCATGCTTAGTCGCGATTCCTGCGGCGGCGAGCCTGCACGCGCATGCGTGCGTAGCCGGCCATGCCCGCCAGGCCCGTGCCCAGCATGAGCCAGGTGCCCGGCTCGGGGATCTCGCCCGGTTCCATGTAGACAACCTGCACGGTCACCAGGTTGGACGTGCGGGGCGCTCCCTCGGTGAAGGAGAGCACCGCGTCGTTGGTGATGTTGTAGGGCAGCTCGGCCGCAGGCACGTGCGCCGCTTTGCCCTTGATCGTCACGGTGACGACTTCGCCCGGCTTGAGCTCGCCGACCGTGATGGTCAGCAGCCGCGTCACAGGATCATATGCCACCGTCCCCTTGGTGGTCGTGGCCGTCACTTCGTCGAGCCGCGGATGGATCTGGTCCGTCACGACCACGTTGGTGGCGCTGGCCGAGCCGTCATTCCGCAGCGTGACGGTGAAGACCACGGGATCGTACCGGTGCACGATGGCATCCTGTGCGGACTTGTAGATCAGTGGCTTGACGCTCGCTTCGAGCGGATTGCTGACCTTCGCCTGCTTCGGAGCCAGGTCGTCTGCCGTCAAGACCGCCGTGTTGTCGATGGTGAGCGCATTCCACTCGGCGAAGCTGAGCGGGACGTTGGCCTGGCCCGTCAGCCCGGTGATGATCAGGTTCACGGTCACCTTGAAGGTGCCACAGATCTTCTCATCCGGGGCCAGCGCGCTGTCCTTCCAGCTCAGCGTCTGGGTCGCCTCGTTGTAGGTCGCGCCGCCCGTCGCGCTGCCCAGCACATAGGTCGTATTTGCCGGGACCACGTCGGTCAGCACGACATTCGTCGCGCTGCCCACACCCGTGTTCGTGAAGCATACTTCGTAGCTGATGGTGTCGCCCGGCTTGACCGTGCCGGTGGGCGTGTTCTTCTTCGTCACCTCGAGGATCGGGCGGGCGCGCACCGTGACCACGTTCGTCGCCTGGTCGGTGACCAGGTCGTCGTCCGTAATCGTAGCCGTGTTCGAAACCTCGGTCCCGTCAGCCAGCGTCTTCTTCGCGCGCACGGTGACCGACACAGAACCGGTCGTGCCGGCCGTGAGGTCGCCGAGCTTCCAGGTGACCGTGTGCGTCGCGGCGTTGTACGTGCCGCCGCCGGTCGAGGAGACATACTCGACGCCATCCGGCAGTGGATCGGTGATCACGACGTTGGGCGCAACCGTCGTGCCGCCCACGGTGTAGCCGATGGTCCAGACAAAGGTGCCGTTGGCATCCGCCGGCTGACCGCCAAGATTGTTGGTCTTGGTGATATCAAGCGTGTGGCCCGGATCCGCGTGCACCGTGTTGACGGCCGTATCGGTCGCGGAGTCGTTCGCCTTGTTGGTGATGGTCACCGAGTTGTTGATGGGCGTGCCGTTCTTCTGCGGCTTGTCCGCCTTGACGACCAGCGTCAACGTGCCATTGGCGGGCGGGGTCTGGTTGCCCAGTTCCCAGGTCACCGTGCCCGCCGCCTCGTTGTGCACCCCACCGTTGGAGGCGCTCACGAAGGAGACATTCTCGGGCAGCGTGTCGACGACCTTGACGGCCTCCGAGAACGCGTTGCCGCCCACGGTCCACTTGATGGTGTATGTCAGGTTCTCGCCCTGCTCGACCGGCTCAGGCGCGCCCGTCTTCTCGATGGCGAGCTCCGCCTTGGCAGTCACCGTGGTCGTATCGGTGGCGGTGTTGTCCGACAGATCGACCTCGCCGGCCGTGGTCGTGCTGATGGTGGCCTTGTTCGTCAGCGTGGTCATGCCCGCAGGGAAGACGGGATCGAGCTTGGCCTTGAACGTCACCTGGCCCGTGGCGTAGTGGTTGACGGCTCCGAGATTCCACGTGACGGTCCGGGTGGCAGCATCGTACACGCCGCCGTTGGAGGCAGAGTCGAACGTGACGTACTCGGGCAGCGTGTCGACGATCTTGGTGTCCAGGGTCGGCACGTTCCCGTAGTTCTCGTAATCGAGGGTGTAGGTCAACGTGTCGCCCGGATTGGCCGTGGCAACGCCGTCCGTCTTGGCGATCTTCAGCTTAGGCTCGGGCGCCACCGGCAGAACGGCCTGGGCGAACCAAGCCCCGCTCTCGCCTGTGTCCTCGCCGACCTGCGAATTGGTTTTCTCTGACTCGAGCTGCAGTGCCAGATACGTGTCGCCGGCCTTCACACGAACCTTGATACGGACGAGCGACCACTCGGGGGCGATGTAGCCGCCAACCTCTTTGGTCCAGCCATGGGCATCGAGCCAGCCCCACATGCTCATGACCGGGTAGGTGGATGAGGTCGTCCCGCAGTTGGCGCCCACAAACGGATCGACCACAACCAGCTTGCCGCCGTTGACCGGCGATGGCGGGTTGGTCGCATAGTTGACCAGGGCCGGCGGCACGCCGCCGGAGCCCGTCCTGGCCCACAGGTTCATGCCCCGACAATCGTTGGGCGGAACCAGGTCAGGAGACGCGACCTCAGCGGGCCTATCTGTCACGTGGTGGGTGCCCGCATAGTGCAGCCAGACGGTGATGTCCCGATCCTCGGGCATGGGCGCGAACGTGAACGACAGGACGTCGGTGGTGCCGTGTTTCAACTCCCACGAGTAGTCCATGCTGTCGATCAGGTCGACCTGGTTGGGCGCCTGGCACATGCCGGTGCTGTACACGACGACCAGGCTGACACCATTGCGCTGAGTGGTGCCATCGGGCTTGAGATTCCAGCCGGTGATCGTCCACTTGTTCATGCCCTGCTGGACGAGATTCGCGCCACTCGGCCCGACGTTCGCCCGCCACATGTACCACATCCATCCGGATTCGGAAAAGTCATACTCGTCGACCTTCGAACCGACCACCGCGTTGCCGTTGACAACAAGGTCGCTCTGGTTCGGCGAGTCCGGCGCACCGATATCCTCCGAGCCGATCCAGACCAGGTAGGCATCGAGCACCGGACCGGGGACGTCCAGCGAGAGGGGATACGGCGTGTTGCCGGCCCACATGCCGTGCCCCGCAGTGACGACATCATAGCAGCCGTACTTGGGGAAACCAGGGACTTCCTTGTAGGGAGCGCCCTCGCCGAAGGCCACACCGGCCATTGACACCGTCATGGCCAGCACGACAAACAGCAAGAATGCTACACTCAGCGTCTTGTGCTGTCGAAAGGTTGGGCTCATCGTCTTCCTCCGCATCAAATAATAGGGGTCATGAGTGACAGACCGTGGGACCACAAAAGCTAAACAGGCCTGGCTTCAGCGCGAAAAGGAAAAGTCAGGCGGGCCGGGGGCGCAACCGAGCACGGTCAACGCCCTGAGAGCAAAATGCTCCTCATTGCTGGATCTGAGTGAACAGCCGGAATCCGCTGGGCGTGAGGATGAATACGCGGCAGCGGTCGATGCAGACAATAGCAGCCTCCCAACACCAAGTGGTGGTCATAAGAAAGTCTGCGACACATTGCACATTATAGCACCCTTTCTTTCGGTGTCAACGACAGACGATGACAAATCGGGCTATAAGTTTGTTAATATTTGTCCTTTGACAATCGCATAACTGTCATGATAGACTGCATCCTGACAGTTAGAAGGCATCTGCACACAGGCGCAGATGCCGGGCAGGGGGAGCTGGGTGGAGCCCGGCTGAGAGGTCGGCGCCGGCCGCAGTGGCACGGCATGCCGACGACCCATTGAACCTGACGGGTAATGCCGGCGAAGGGATGCACACGCAGCCACAGGCGACCCACCAGGGTCGCCTTTTTGTTTGCAGCTGTTGCTTCGAAGGAAGGCAGATATGCGGGTCTTCGTGGTCGCAGGGAGTCCAACAGCACATCGGCCCACCGGCCTGGCGCCCGGCGAGGATGACCGGGTGATCGCGGCTGACCTGGGCGCGCACCATGCCCGGCGTTGGGGCTGGCCCGTTCATCTGCTGATCGGTGATCTTGACTCGTTGGAAGCTGAGGAGTTGCGGGCGGCCGAGCAGGCAGGCACGCCCATCCTGCGCAGCCCGGCTGCCAAGGACCAGACCGACACCGAGCTGGCGCTCGCCCAGGCCCTGGCCTGGGGTGCGGACGAGATCATCATCTGCGGCGCACTGGGCGGGCGCACCGATCATCTGCTGGCCAACGTGCTGCTCCTGGCGCATCCCCTCCTGGCGACAACGGACGCCTGCCTGGCCGACGGCGCAGAGGTCGTGCGGCTCCTCCGGGGGGCCGGCGAGAATCGCGGGATGTCTTTTGCGGGCACGGCAGGCGACCTGCTGTCGCTGCTGCCCCTGGGAGGCGATGCGGAAGGTGTTTCCACCCGCGGCCTCCGCTATCCACTGGCCGACGAAGTGTTGTACGCCGGCGAAGCCCGCGGCGTCAGCAACGTCTTCAGCGCGGCGCACGCGGAGGTGACGCTCCGCCGCGGACAGCTGATCTGTATCCATCACAAGACAGGTGAAAGATGAAAATAAGGTTGATTCTGACGCTGGCGCTCGCCGGCCTCGTCGTGGCCGCGTGCACCACCGCGCCGACCCCGGCCCCGACAGAGGCGTCGCCGACCGCCGCGGCCGAGCCAGCCGCCACCACCCCGCCGGCATCCGGCCGCGTCGTGACCGTCATGACCCACGATAGCTTTAGCATCAGCGAGGAAGTGGTGGCCCGTTTCCAGGCGCAGTGCGGCTGCACGGTTCAGTTCCTGAAGTCGGGCGACACGGGCCTGGCGCTGAACAAGGCGATCCTGAGCAAGAACAATCCCCTCGCGGACGTCTTCTTCGGAGTGGACAACACCTACCTGAGCCGCGCGCTCGCGGGCGACATCTTCGAGCCGTACGCGTCGCCGCTGCTGGCGCAACTCCCCGATGAGTTGAAGGTGGACGACACCAACCGCCTGCTCCCGGTCGACTTCGGCTACGTCACGCTCAACGTGGACAGCCAGTACTTCACCGACAACAACATCCCGCTGCCTGCCGGGCTGGCCCAGCTGGCAGATCCGGCCTACGAAGGCATGCTGGTCGTCGAGAACCCCGCCACCTCGTCGCCCGGCCTGTCGTTCCTGCTGGCAACCGTGGCCACGTTCGGCGAGACGGGCGACTACACCTATCTCGACTTCTGGCGGGACCTGCGCGCGAATGACGTGCTGATCAGCGAGGGGTGGGAGGACGGCTATTACGGACAGTTCAGCGGGGGGAGCGGCGAGGGCGACCGGCCCATGGTCGTGAGCTACGCCACCAGCCCCGCGGCCGAGGTCTTCTTTGCCGATCCACAGCCCGAGGAGTCGCCGACGGCCAACCTGTTCCTGCCCGGCGGCAGCTTCAAGCAGATCGAGTTCGTGGGCATTCTGAAGGGTGCGCGGGCGCCGGACCTGGCGCGGCAGTGGGTCGACTTCATGCTCGGCCCGGACTTCCAGGCGGACATCCCGCTGCAGATGTGGATCTACCCCGCGCACCCCGGTGCGCCGCTCCCCGAGGTGTTCACCAAACACGCCGCGGTGCCCGAGGTAGCGCAGGGCCTGACGCCCGAACAGATCGCGGCGGGCCGGGAAGGATGGATTCAGGCGTGGACCGACGCCGTCCTGCGCTAGCGCACGCGGCGATCGCACGCCTGAAGGCGGCGCGTGCGACGCCACTGCTGCTCATTCCGCTGGCATTCCTGGCGCTCTTCTTCTTCTACCCCCTCATCGCGGTGGTGGTGGAGAGCTTCGCGCCGGACGGCCGGCTCAACCTCGCGCCCCTGGCCAGCCTGTGGCGCGAGCCTTACTTCGGACGCGCGCTCTGGTTCACCACCTGGCAGGCCACCCTGTCGACGGTGGTGACCCTGGCCCTGGGCATGCCGGTTGCGTTCGTGTTTGCACGCTACTCCTTCCGGGGCAAGACGTTTCTGCGCGCGCTGACCACCATCCCGTTCGTGCTGCCCGCGATGGTCGTGGCGGCCGCATTCACCGCGCTCCTGGGGCCGCGCGGCTGGCTGAACACCCAGCTCATGGCCTGGTTCGACATGGCCCGCGCGCCGATCCGGCTGCAGCAGACGATCTGGCTCGTCCTCCTGGCACACGCCTTCTACAACACGACGGTCATCGTGCGCGTCGTGGGCGGGTTCTGGTCCAACCTCGATAACCGGCTGTCGGAGGCCGGCCGCGTGCTGGGGGGCAGCCGGTTGCGCGTCTTTGCGGAGATCACCCTGCCGCTACTGCTGCCGGCCGTCGCCGCGGCCGGGCTGCTGGTGTTTCTCTTCTGCTTCACGTCGTTCGGCGTGATTCTCATCCTCGGCGGCCCGCGCTTCGCCACGCTGGAGGTGGAGATCTACCGCCAGGCGGTGGCGCTGTTCCGCCTGCCCGAGGCGTCCGCCATCGCCCTGGCCCAGATCGGCCTGACCTTCGTCGTCATGGCCATCTACACGCGCGCCCAGGCCCGCGCCTCCCTGCCGCTCAACCTGCGGCCGGCAGGCATGAGCGAGATTCGGCCGACCACGCCGCTGCATCGACTCCTCGTCGGCCTGACCGCAGCCGGCGTGCTGCTCTTCCTCGTCGCGCCCCTGGCCGCCCTGGCCCTGCGCTCGCTCGCGCCCGGCGATCCGCTCCGCTACTTCCGCGAGCTCTTCGTCAACCGCACCAGCTCGCTCTTCTACGTGCCGCCGGGCATTGCCATTCGCAACAGCGTCGCATTCGCCCTGCTGACCACCGGCCTCGCGCTCACGATCGGCACGTTGACGGCCACGCTCATGGCCCAGGGACGCACGCGGTGGACGATCCTGCTGGAGCCCCTCGTGCTGCTGCCCCTCGGCACCTCAGCCGTCACCCTGGGCTTCGGCTATCTGCTCACCATGGGCCAGCCGCCGCTCAACCTGCGCGCCTCGCCCGTGCTCGTGCCCATCGCGCACACGCTGGTCGCCTTCCCCTTCGTCGTCCGCACCCTGCTGCCCGTGATGCGCGGGATCAAGCCCGACTGGCGGGAGGCGGCTGCAGTGTTGGGCGCATCGCCGTGGCGCGCCTGGCGCGAGGTCGATCTGCCGATCGTGGGCCGCGCGCTGCTCGTCGCGGCCCTGTTTGCCTTCACCGTCAGCATGGGCGAGTTCGGCGCCACGCTCCTGATCGCGCGGCCCGAGTTCCCGACCATGCCCCTGGTGATCTTTCGCCTCCTGGGCCAGCCCGGCGCACTCAACTATGGCCAGGCCATGGCCATGAGCACCATCCTGATGTCGGTCTGTGCGGTCGCGTTCGTCCTGATCGAGCGCTTCCGCGTCGGCCAGGTCGGAGAGTTCTGACGCCATGACGCCATTGTTGTCCGTGAACTCGGTCTCCAAGTCCTACCCGGGGCTGCCGGTCCTCAAGGAGGCGACGTTCGATGTGGAGGCCGGGGAGATCATCTGCCTGTTGGGCCCCAGCGGCTGCGGCAAGACGACGCTGCTGCGCATCGTGGCCGGGCTGGAGGCGCCGGATACCGGCGCCGTGACGTTCGGGGGCCAGGACCTGCGCGATGTTCCGGTCCATCGCCGCAAC
>CAZMIS010000174.1:0-8673 GCA_964566325.1 uncultured Anaerolineales bacterium | reverse complement strand
AGGATCAGGGCGGCGCGCGACGCGGAGGTCCTGGCCAGGAGGCTCAGCCACCACAGGTTCGCGATGGCGCCCGACCCGACCCCGAGCACGATGATGAATGCCCAGGTGCGCATTGACAGGGCCAGGTTCAGCCCTTCAAAGAGGGCCAGCGGCAGCAGCAGGAGCGCACCGAGCGCAGACACCGCGGTGATGACCACCGTGGCGGGATAGCGCTCGGACAGCCCCTTGCCGCCGATGCTGTACACCGCGCCGAGGAAGCTGGCGACGATCATCAGGGCGTCCCCGATGAGGCCGGTCCCACCCAGCGTGAGATGCCCCGCACCCTGGCTGACCAGCGCGGAGCCGGCGAACGCAGCCAGCATCGCCACCCACTCCGGCAGGGCGAGCCGCTCACGCAGCAACCCCGCGGCGATCAGCACCATGAAGACGGGGGTGAGGTTCGTCAGGATGGACGCGTTGGTCGCGGTCGTGTAGCGCAGTGCGATGTTTTCGAGAAAGTAGAACAGGGTGATGCCGGTGAGCGACACCCACCACAGCGTTCGCCAGCGCACCCGAATCAGCGCCACCACGTCGGCAACGCTCTCGCTCTTGCCGCGACGCCCGGGCAGGCCAAGCCATGCAAGGAGGACGAGGGCGGACACCGTCCACCTCAGAAACGCGACGGCGGTCGGGCCTGCCTCAGCGAGCGCGGCCTTCGTCAGGGGAAAGCTGGCGCCCCACAGCAGGACCGTGCCCCCCACCATGAGGTACAGGGTCCAAGGCCGCGGGCGAGCCTGCCGATCGCTCGCCGGCTCGAGGGCCGTCTTCATGCCTCGACTGCAGTTGCGGGGACGAGCTCCTTGCCGTCGAGCCTGAGCGATAGGGTGGTGGACGTGTGATCTGCGCCCATCGAGATGCCGTAGATCGTGTCCGCGGCCTCGATCGTGCCGCGGTTGTGGGTCACCAGGATGAACTGCGTCTCGTCCCCCAGCGTCCGGACCGCATCGCGGAAGCGGCCCACATTGGCTTCGTCCAGTGCCGCATCCACCTCGTCCAGGACGCAGAACGGCGTGGGCCGGGTCTTGAGGATGCTGAAGATCAGGGCCGCGGCCGTCAACGCGCGCTCGCCGCCCGAGAGCAGCGCGAGGCCCTGCTCGCGCTTGCCGGGGGGCCGCGCGATGATCTCGATGCCGGTGGTGGACGGGTTATCCGGATCCACCATGACCAGCTTGGCAGAGCCGCCGCCGAAGAGGTTCGCGAACTCTTCCTTGAACCTGCCCGCGACGGCCTTGAACGTGGCGACGAATTCGCGCTCCATCAGCCGTTCGAGCTCTGAGATCACTTCCTGCAGCGAAGCGACGGCGCGTTCGAGATCCGCGCTCTGCTCCGTCAGGAAGTTGTAGCGCGACTCGACCTCCTGATACTCCGTCAGGGCATCGAGGTTCACCGGGCCGAGGCGGGCCATCTGCGCGCGCAGATGGCGCACGTCGGCATCCAGTCCCTCGGGCAGCTGGGCAACGAGGGGGAGCCGCGTGACCATGCCGTTCAAGGGCAGGGGGCGCTGGGTGTCCAGGAGCTCATCGGGGACGATGGGCTCGCTGTCGCCTTCGCGACCCTCCTCGTAGGATTGGACCAGCTCGACCAGGCCCAGGTCCTTCTCGATGTCGCCGCGTAGATGCGTCAGCTCATCGTAGGCGCGCTGGACGGTCAGATCGGCCTGGTTCTGCCGCGCCTGCGCCATGCGCTGTTGCTCGCGCAACTGGCGCTCCCGGACCTCTGCGGCGCGGGTCTCTGCCTCGAGCGCGGCCAGGCGCGCTTCAGCCGGCTCGATCTTGCCCGCAAAGCCGGCGAGCTCGGCGGCCAGGCCCTGGCTTGCCGCGGTCTGCTCCTCGATGGCTCGGGTCGCCTCGGCGATCTGCCCGACGAGCGTTGCCTGGCGTGAGGTCCTTTGGTCGACCTCGGCCTCGCGGTTTGCCTGCGATTGCGTCAGCTCCCGCACCCGGGTCTCCAGGCCGCGCAGCTGGCCCGCGCTCACGGCGGCCTCGGCCTTGATGCGGGCAAGCTCGCCGAGCGCATCGTCGAGCGCCAGCTCGTTGAGGCGGCGGCGGGCCTCCTCTGCGGCGGACTCGCGCTCGCCCTG
This sequence comes from uncultured Anaerolineales bacterium, assembly GCA_964566325.1. Taxonomy (GTDB): domain Bacteria; phylum Chloroflexota; class Anaerolineae; order CG2-30-64-16; family CG2-30-64-16; genus JALOOB01. The sequence continues at coordinate 6,554 of CAZMIS010000174.1, read as the reverse complement.
CCTGGTGGCCAGCTGGGCCAGCGATGCCTGCAGTTCTCCCTCGCGGCGATCGAGATCCGCGCGTTCGCGCGCCAACCCGCTGCGACGCTCCTGGTGCCAGGCAATGGTCTGCTGCGCGCGTTCCACGGCAAGCTGCGCCTTGGAAATCTGGGCATTGAGCCGGTCCGAACGCGCGGAGAGCTCATCCTGCCCCTTGCGCACCGCGTCGAGTGCGTCCCGCCCCTGGCGCTGGGCCTGGCGTGCCGCTGCGACCTCTTCCCCCAGCTGTGTTGCCACGGCGGCAGCGTCCGCGATCTGTGCGGGCAGCTCGCGCAGCTGCCGCGCGCGGGCGAGTATCCCGCCATCCCGCCGCTGCTGGTCGCTCCCGCCGGTCACGCTTCCCGAGGGGCGCACGATGTCGCCGTCGATCGTCACCAGCGTGGCGCCGCCTGCCTGGCCGACCCAGCGGCGAGCCGTCTGCAGATCCTCGACGACCAGCGTACGGTTCAGGGCGAGCTCGACGGCGGGCCGGATGGCGGGATCGAATCGAACCAGCTCGCTGGCCAGGCCGATGATGCCCGCGCCCTTCGGCACGTCCTGAGCTCGTCCAGGGCGCAGGGTGTCGAGGGGCAGGAAGGTGGCGCGTCCGGCGTTCTGGCGCTTGAGATATTGCACCGCGCGCTCAGCGTCCTCCCACGTCTCCACCACAACATCCTGGACGCGGCCGCCGAGCGCTGCCTCCAGGGCGCGATCCAGCTCCGGAGGCGTCTGGATCAGGTCGCCGAGGGTGCCGAGCACGCCCTTCAACCCCGCAGCCGCTTGCGGCCCGCCACCCTGGACCGGCTTGCCGCGGCCCGCGGGCTCCCCGCGCGTCTGGGCGGGACGGGCCGCGCCCATCACCGCGCGCACGCCGCTGCTGAAGCCCGCACCCTCATCCCGCAGGCGCTCGAGCATGTCGTGCTGATCCTGCAGCCGGGCCACGTTGCGCTGGGCCGCGTTCAGGCGTTCCTGCGCCTGGCGTTCCTGCTCCTGGGCCGCGGTGAGCTCCGCATTGTGCGCCTGCCGTTCGCGGACGAGGGCGGACATGCCGGCCGCCAGCTCGTCTGCTTCCCCGCGCAGGGCGGCCAATTGAGCCTCGAGGTCCGCCCGCTGCGTCGACGCGGCGGCGGTTGCGGCCGCCTGCTCCTCTTCGCCGCGCGCCAGCTCCGTGCGCCGGTCCGCGACCTGGGCGAGGCGTGAGGTCCGCTCCGCGATGTCCGACCTGAGCATCAGCGCCATCTCTTCCAGCTGGGCCACCTGGCGGGCCTGGCCCTGGCGCGCGCGTTCCCGTGCCTCGAGCTCGTGTTGTGCGTCCCTGACGCGATCCGCGTGGCCGGCGTGCTCGCGCCGGGCCTCAGCCAGTTCCTTCTCCGCATCGGATTGGCGCTGCGCACCGTCTTCCAGGGCCGCGCGCAGATAGGTCAGGTCGCGGCTGATCTCGTTGGACTGCTCGCGCCACAGGCGCACCTGCTCGTTGCGAACGGCCAGCTCGCGCTGGATGGTCTCGGCCTCGCGGTGGAGTCCGCTGGACATGCGATGCCACTCGCCCAGGCGATCCCTGAGCCGGCCGCGTTCCTCACGGCGCGCAGCTGCCTGCTCCAACAGGGCATTCAGCTCGACGCTCTCCTCTTCGGACGCGGCGAGGGCATCCGCGGCCCGAGCCCTGGCGCCGGCCAGGCTCACCAGCGCCTGCCGCCAGCGGTAGCCGTACCAGGTCTGGAGCTGCGCTTCGAGGTCCCGCTTGAGCTGCTGGTATTCCTGCGCGCGCCTTGCCTGTCCCTTCAGGTAACGCAGCCGGGGGGTCAGCTCGCTGATGATGTCGCGTGCGCGGGTCAGATTGACCGTCGCATCGGCCAGCTTCTGGCTGGCCTGCTCGCGCTTGGCCTGGTGGACGGTGATGCCGGCGGCTTCCTCGAAGAGCCTGCGTCGCTCTTCCGGGCGCTGGGAGAGGGCCTGGTCGACAAGCCCCTGGCCGATCACGCTGTAGGTCCGCTCGCCGAGGCCGGAACCGCCCAACAGCTCGGAGATGTCGCGCAGGCGCACGCGATTGCCGTTCAGGTAGTACTCGTTCTCGCCCGACCGATAGGCCCGGCGCGCGATCTCCACCTCGGCGAAGTCCACCGGAAGCCACCCGGACGTGTTGTCGAGCACGAGCGTCACCTGGGCCATGCCCATTCGTGCGCGCTGCTCGGACCCTGAGAAGATCATGTCCTCGGTGCGTTTGCCGCGCAGGGAGGAGAAGCTCTGCTCTCCGAGCACCCAGCGCAGGGCGTCGGCGACGTTGGACTTGCCGCTGCCGTTGGGGCCCACGATCGCGGTGATGCCCGCATCGAAGTTAAACTCCGTGCGTGAGGCGAAGGTCTTATAACCCTGCAGGGTCAGTTGCTTCAGGTATCGCACCGGCGGTTACTATCCTCAGTGAATCCGTCTTCAGTCGAGCTCGGAGCCGACCTGGTCCTTGAGCCAGGCTTCGATGAACCCATCGATCTCGCCGTCGAGCACTGTGGCGGGATTGCCCACCTCGTACTCGGTCCGCAGGTCCTTGACCATCTGGTACGGCTGGAGCACGTACGAGCGAATTTGGTTGCCCCAGCCGGCTTCCACGTGCTTGCCGCGCAGGCGCGCCGCCTCTTCTTCTTTCTTCTGGAGCTCGAGATCGAAGAGCTTGCCGCGCAGCACGCGCATCGCGGACTCGCGGTTCTGCAGCTGGCTGCGCTCGTTCTGGCAGGTGACCACGATGCCGGTGGGAACGTGCGTCAGGCGTACGGCCGTCGAGTTCTTCTGCATGTGCTGGCCGCCCGCGCCGCCGGAGCGATACACGTCCATCTTCACGTCGTCGGGCCGGATTTCGATGTCCGGGTCTTCGTCGAAGATGGGCATCACCTCGATCAGCGCGAACGATGTGTGCCGGCGCGCGGAGGAGTCGAACGGGCTGATGCGCACCAGGCGGTGCACGCCGCGCTCGGCCTTCAGGTGGCCGTAGACGTAGGGCCCATCGACCTCGACCGTGACGGTCTTGATGCCGGCTTCTTCGCCCTCGAGCTGATCGGTGATCTCCGCGTCGAATCCACGGCGCTCGGCCCACCGAAGATACATGCGCTGGAGCATGGCGGCCCAGTCCTGGGCCTCGGTGCCGCCCGCGCCGGCATGAATGGAGAGGATGGCGCCGTTGCGATCGTAGGGGCCGCTCATGGCCAGCTGGAATTCGAGGGCCTCATAGCGCTTCAGCAACTCACCGGCCTGCTCGCCGGCCTCGGCGGCTGCTTCCTCGTCTCCCGCCTCCTCCGCCAGGTCCAGGAGTGCCAGGGCATCCTCTACGTCCCTGGTCAACCGATCCCACGTGGCGACCTGGTCGCGCAGCGCGGACAGATCGCGCATCACGGCCTTGGCGCGGTTGGGATCGTTCCAGATATCGGAGCTGGCGGACGCTTCCTCCAGCCGTTTGATCTCAGCGGATTTGCCCGCTAAGTCAAAGACGCCTCCGCATCCCGTCGATCTGGTCTGCCAGCGACTGAAGTTGACCGCGTAATTCTTCCATGCGTATTCACTTCCTATCCGGATTAGTTCCCCAGAATACCCTGTACGAATGCGTGTGGGTCGAACTCGGCGAAATCGTCTGCGGCCTCGCCCGTACCGACGAAGCGCACCGGCACGCCGAGTTCCTCCTGGATGGCGAAGACGATGCCGCCCTTGGCGGTGCCGTCCAGCTTGGTCAGGATGATGCCGGTGATATCCACGGCTTCCTTGAAGTGCTTGGCCTGGCTGATCGCGTTCTGCCCGGTCGTGGCGTCGAGCACGAGCAGGGTCTCGTGGGGCGCCTCGTGCACCTGGCGTGCGCAGACGGCCCGGACCTTCTCAAGTTCCTTCATCAGGTTGTACTTCGTGTGCAGCCGGCCCGCCGTGTCGATGATGAGCAGCTCTGCAAGGCGCGATTCCTGGCTGGCACGAATGGCGTCAAACACGACCGCGCCCGGATCCGCACCTGGCCCCTGGGCAATCACCTCGACGCCCGTGCGTTCGCCCCAGATCTTCAGCTGGTCGATGGCGGCGGCCCGGAACGTGTCCGCCGCGGCCAACACCACCTTCTTCCCCCGTGCCTTGTAGTACCGCGCCAGCTTCGCGATGCTGGTGGTCTTGCCCGAGCCGTTCACGCCGACGATCAGCACGACCGTCAGCAGCCGGGGCTCGTCCACCGCGCTCGCCGGAGGATGGGCCAGCAGGCCCTCCAGTTCCGCCTTCAGCAGCGCCTTGACGTCCGCGGCTCGCTTGACCCGATCGCGCTCGACGCGTGCCTGCAGCCGCTCCACCACGCCCAAGGCCGTGTTGATGCCCAGGTCGGCCTGGATCAGGATCTCCTCCAGCTCGTCCCAGGTGTCATCCGTGATTTCATTGGCCTGGAAGAGCGTGCCGACGCGGCCGAAGAAGCCCTGGCGCGTCTTCGCCAGGCTGGTCTCGATCCTGGCCTGATCCTCTGCCTGCTGCTCTGGCGTCTTACGAAAGAGGCCAAACACCATCCGTGCAACTCCTTGATCGCATCATCCTGGGTTCGCCGGCCCGACAAAAACCCCAGCCATGGCTGGCTGGGGCATGCATCATCATCACCCATTCATTATACATGGGTGAGACGGAATGACAAAGCCGTGATGCTGTGCTATACTCGCGCGCTGCCACTGGAGGTCGTCGATGCAAGATGTGGAAGAGACTCTCGATACCTTTTCGGAGCGCAACGGGCTGGCGTTCAGGGATCGCGCACTCCTGCGAACCGCGCTGACGCACCGTTCCTATCTCAACGAACACGCCGATGTGGATTGGGAGGATAACGAGCGGCTGGAGTACCTGGGCGATGCGGTCCTGGACTTCATGTTGGCCGATTACCTGTACGAGCAGTTTCCCCACGCGCCGGAAGGCGAGCTGACCGCGCTGCGCGCCGCACTTGTCCGGCGTGAGACGCTCTCCAGACTGGCGCTGCAGCTGGATCTCGGATCTTCTCTGCTGATGGGACACGGCGAGGTCGAGACGGGCGGCCGCCATCGATCTGCCACGCTGTGCGCCGCGTTCGAAGCGCTGGTGGGCGCGTATTACCTGGACCAGGACCTGCCTGCGGTCACCGGGTGGGTCATGCCGATGATGCAGCGGGAACTCGAGGGCGCGAAGGCCGAGGTGATCGATAAGGATCCGAAGAGCCGCCTGCAGGAGACGGCCCAGGGCGCGCTGGGGATCACGCCGCGCTACCGGACGATCGGCGCGGAGGGCCCCGACCACGCCAAGGTCTTCCGCGTGGAGGTGTCGATCGGCGACAGCGTGTGCGGGGTGGGGGAGGGCCCGAGCAAGCAACTGGCGGCCCAGAGTGCGGCCTCGGATGCGCTGGCGCGCTCGGCCGAATGGATCCGGCGCGGCGAGGATGAGCCTGCGTAGGTGCGCTCAGTGCTCGCTTCCGAAAGAATGCCAGTCCAGCGGGATCGGTCCGGGTGACGGTTCCGCTGGCGCGCCAGCGGACGGCCTTAAGTCTCCGGCTCGGGTTTGGGAGAGTCCAGCCCGAGCAACTCGCGCAGCCGCGGCAGCTGCGCGAGCACGCCCCGCGTCACGGGCCGGGGTCCATGGATCGCGACGTCCAACGCACGGTACGCGACGCGAGCCGCAGCGTCCGGCCGTCCCAGTTGCCGTGATTGCCGTGCGGCGGCCTGCAGCGCCTCGCCGCCCCGGTCCACCCAGTGGAACACCTGCATCAGTGCCTCGGCTGGACCGTCCACCAGCGCGCCCGCACCGCCATTCTGGACGTACTCTGCATTGCCCGTCTCCTGCCCCGGGATGGCCTCCACCATCAGCAGCGGCAGGCCCACGGCCAGAGACTCCGAGACGATCAGCCCGCCGGCCTTGCAGACGATGAAGTCCGCCGCCTGCATCATCTCGGATAGATTGTCGACAAATCCGTAGATGTGGGCCGGCTGGTGCCATTCGTCCGCATTGAGCCGATCGAGCAACTCCTGGTTGCCGCCGGTGACCACGGCCAGCTCGAGCGGCAGCCCGGAGTGGTTGAGGATCCCGATCACGGGCTCCAGCTTTGTGACCCGTTTGCTGCCCGCGAACAACGCGACGACGCGATCGTCCGACCAGCCAAGCTTCGCCCGCAGCGCGGCCCTGTCGACCGGCATGGCGAGCTGCGGACTGACCGGCAGCCCGGTGATCTCGACCTGCTGCGGCGACAGGCCGCTCTCGATCGCCTTGTCGGCCACGGCCTGCGTGGGCACGAGGCACGCCTCGGCGCTCTCATGGAACCAGAGCCTGTGCACGGTGACCAGGTCGGTGACGACCGTCATGAAGGGCGTCCGGCGCCGCAACAGCGCCCCAAGTGTGGCGAGCGGCGCCTGGTACAGCGGGTAGGTGGTGACGACGACGTCGGGCTCGTGCTCGGCCAACAGGTCGCGCATCACGCCGTACAGCATGACGGTCAATGCCTGCTCGGCGATGCCGACAGGAAGTGCGCCGTCCGAGGCCTGGTAACCCACGCGATAGAGGTCGGGCGATTCCTTGATCAT
>CAZMIS010000173.1:0-8696 GCA_964566325.1 uncultured Anaerolineales bacterium | reverse complement strand
ACTTCGCGATTCGCGAGGGTGGCCGCACCGTTGGCGCTGGCGTCATCAGCAAGATCATCGAATAACGCAGGATGTAGGCAGGAAGAACACAGGGGCCCTCGGCAGGGTGATTACTCTCTGGGCCTCTGTGTTTTGTCTGTGCTAAGCAATGCCTGGAGGCATTATGGCGAAGAATCGTATTCGGATCCGGCTTAAGGCTTTCGACCATCGTGTACTGGACGACTCGGTGCGCAAGATCGTGGACGCTGCAGAGCGCACCGGCGCCGCAGTGGTCGGGCCGATTCCGCTGCCGACGCGCATCGAGAAGTTCACGGTCAACCGGTCTCCTTTCATCGACAAGGACAGCCGTGAGCAGTTCGAGGTGCGCACGCACAAGCGGCTGATCGATGTGATGGAACCCGGGCCCAAGACGATCGAGAATCTGACGAAGCTCGATCTGCCGGCGGGCGTGGACATCGAGATCAAACTCTAGTCCGACGGACGCAGCCAGCCTCCAGCGACGATGGTCGCCTGAGGTTCGCGGAGCCAGGATGGGAGAGCGGGTGGCGCCAAGCCGCCCACAGGGGATGATGCGGCCGCCGCCTCGTGGTGGTCTCGACAGTCCCAAGGAGGAAGTTGTGAAGGGTATTTTGGGCCGCAAGGTGGGCATGACGCAGGTGCTCACGGCCAGAGGAACGGTCGTACCGGTGACCGTCATCGAAGCAGGTCCCTGCTACGTTACACTGATCAAAACCGCAGAGAAGGACGGCTACACGGCCGTTCAGCTTGGTTATAGCGAGGCCAAGCCGCGGCGCCTGACCAAGGGCGAGGTGGGCCATCTCCGCAAGCGCAACGCGAATTTACCGACGCTGCGCATTCTGCGCGAGATTCGCACGCGCAGCGTAGAGGGATTTCAGGTCGGCCAGAAGCTGCTGGCTGACGTTTTTGCGGCGGGCGAGCGCGTCGACGTCAAGGGTGTCTCCAAGGGTCGGGGCTTCCAGGGCGGCGTCAAGCGCCACGGCTTCCACGGCGGGCCGCGCACGCACGGCCAGTCGGACCGGTTGCGCGCTCCGGGCTCGTCGAGTGCAGGCACGACCCCCGGCCGCATCTACAAGGGCAAGCGGATGGCTGGCCACATGGGCAGCGCCCAGGTGACCGTCTCCAACCTGCGGGTTGAGCTGGTCGATCCGGCTCGGAATTTGCTTGCGGTTCGTGGCGCCGTGCCAGGTGCTAAGGGTGGTCTCGTGGTGATCACCGAAGCCCGGAAGCAGGGGTGAGGCGATGTTGAGTTCAGTCATTAATATGGCCGGCGAAAAAGTAGGCGAGATCGAGCTTGCGGACAACATCTTTGCCGCGCCAGTTAACGAAGCACTGATGCACCAGGCCCTCGTGCGCCAGTTGGCCAACGCCCGCCTCGGCACGGCGAAGGTCAAGGGCCGCAGCGAGGTGCGGGGTGGCGGTCGCAAGCCGTGGAAGCAAAAGGGCACCGGGCGTGCACGCCAGGGTTCCATCCGCGCCGCTCAGTGGCGGGGCGGTGGCATCATCTTCGGGCCCACGCCGCGGTCCTACGAGCAGCGAATGCCGCGCAAGATGCGCCGGGCAGCTCTGTGCTCCGCGCTGACCGTCAAGGCGGCTGAAGAGCGCGTTGTGATCCTGGACCGGTTGGAGACCACCGGACCCACGCCGAAGACGCGTGAGATGGCAGCGACCTTCGAGCGTGTTGCGCCGGCCGGCAAGGTGCTGGTGCTGTTGGCCGAGGGCAATGCGAATGTGCAGCGCGCGACCAACAACCTGGCCAACGTCAAGGTGCTCCGCGCGGGCTACGTCAACATGCGCGACCTGCTCGATTACGACACGCTCGTGATCACCCAGGATGCGCTGCCGGTGCTTGAAGGCGTCTTGAGCTAAGGAGATTGATGCAATGCATGTCTATGATATTCTCAGACGCCCGATCGTAACGGAAAAGAGCAACGCTCAGGCAGGTGCGCTGAATCAGTACTCTTTTGAGGTCGATCGCCGCGCGAACAAGATGCAGGTGAAGGACGCGGTCGAGACTGCGTTCAGCGTGACGGTGCTCGAAGTGAACATCGTCAATGTCAAGCCCAAGATCGGGCGCTACGGTCGTGCGACGGTCACCAAGAAGGCCGCGTTCAAGAAGGCCGTGGTGACGCTGGCCCCCGGGAACACGATCCAGTTCTTCGAGGGCGTGTAATTCGATTGCAGGTAGGCAGGCGGCTAGGACGGCAAAGAGTATCGCCTGCCCCGGCGCCTGGCGCTCACACGGTGAGCGTCACGAAGCGAGCGCCGGTCAGTTTGCCGGTAGGAGTCTTGGATGGCAATTAAGATCTACAAGCCCACATCTCCGGGCCGTCGCGGCATGAGCGTCTCGACGTTCGAGGAGATCACCCGGTCGAAGCCGGAGAAGTCGCTCGTCCGTCCAGTCCGCCAGCGCGCAGGCCGCAACAACCAGGGCCGCGTCACTGTGCGGCACCGGGGCGGTGGGCACAAGCGCCAGTATCGTCTGATCGATTTCCGGCGCGACAAGTTCGGCATCCCGGCCCGCGTGACGTCGATCGAGTACGATCCGAATCGTTCTGCTCGCATTGCTCTGCTGACCTACGCGGACGGCGAGAAGCGCTACATCCTGGCGCCGGTCGGCCTTAAGGTCGGCAGCCAGGTCATGTCGGGCACCGAATCTGAGATTCGGGTCGGCAATGCACTGCCCTTGCGCAACATTCCGCTCGGCACCGTCGTGCACAACGTCGAGCTTCAGCCCGGCCGCGGCGGCCAGATGGCCCGCTCCGCGGGGGTTGGCGCGCAGGTGTTGGCGAAGGAAGGCGACTACGCTCAGTTGCGCCTGCCCAGCGGCGAGGTGCGTCGGGTCCAGATGACCTGCCTGGCAACCATTGGCCAGGTGGGCAACACCGATCACGCGAACCTCAACATGGGCAAGGCGGGTCGCAGGCGCTGGCTTGGATGGCGGCCTACGGTACGCGGTACGGCTATGGATCCCAATTCGCACCCGCATGGCGGTGGTGAAGGTCGTTCTCCGGTGGGCCTGCCCGGTCCGAAGACGCCTTGGGGTAAGCCGGCACTGGGTTACAAGACCCGCAGCAACAAGCGCACTGACAAGTACATCGTGCGCCGTCGCGGCAAGAAGTAAGGAGAGCAAGGAGCATGAGCCGATCTCTTAAGAAGGGCCCGTACGTACAGAACAAGCTGCTGAAGAAGGTCGAGACGATGAACCGCACGGGCAAGAAGACGGTCATCAAGACCTGGTCTCGCGCCTCGACGGTCTTCCCGCAGATGGTCGGGCACACGATTGCGATTCACGATGGGCGGCGCCATGTGCCGATCTACATCGCTGAGAATATGGTCGGGCACAAGCTTGGTGAGTTCGCACCCACCCGTTTCTTCCGTGGGCACGTGAAGAGCGAAAAGCGGAGCACGAGGTGAGATGATGGAAGTGCGAGCAGTGACCAAGTACGTGGGGATCTCCCCACAGAAGACCCGGTGGGTGATCGATCAGGTCCGTGGCATGCAGGCGGAGCAGGCGCTCGCGTTGCTGCGCTTCATGAAGCAGTCTGCTGCTGAGCCGGTGGCGAAGACCATCGCGTCCGCGCTGGCTAACGCTGAGGAGAACCTCGGCCTGGCGCGCGAGGACATGTACGTGGCAACGATCTCGGCAGATGGCGCTCCCTTGCGGCGATGGCGTCGTTTCGGGGCCCGCGGCCGGTTTAAGCCGATTATTCGTCGATCGTCACACATTACGGTCGTTTTGGCAGAGCGCGAGGCGTGAGCGATTGGCGGGCGCAGCTCGGGGCGGATGACTCCCCGGCCTGCGATCGTTGATCCGTAATCTAGGAGGCAACGTGGGTCGAAAAGTACATCCCATTGGCTTTCGCCTGGGCACAACGGAGAATCATCGCTCTCGCTGGTTCGCTGAGGGCAAAGAATATACCAACCTGGTCGCCGAGGATCGCCGGATCCGCAACGTCGTGCTGACGGCACTGCCCGACGCACAGATCTCCCGGGTCGACATCGAGCGGTTCCCGCCCAACCAGATTCGGGTTGCCGTGCATACGGCGAAGCCTGGCGTCATCATCGGCCGCAGGGGCGCGACGGTCAATCAGTTGCGCACTGATCTTCAGAATGCGACCGGCAAACGCGTCAAGCTCGACATCGTGGAAATCGAGAAGCCCGAGCTGGATTCGTTCCTGGTTGCGCGCAGCATCGCCGACCAGCTGGGCCGGCGCATCTCGCACAAGCGGGCCATGAAGCAGGCCGTGCTGCGCGCCCTCAAGGGCGGCGCCCAGGGCTGCATGATCCGCTGTGGCGGCCGTCTGGCCGGGTCCGAGATGGCGCGTGTTGAGACCGTGCGCGAGGGCCGCGTTCCGCGCCACACCTTGCGCGCTGAGATCGACTACGCCAGGGAAGAGGCGCTGACCACCTTCGGCCGGATCGGCATCAAGGTGTGGATCTACAAGGGCGAGCGTCTGCCCGGTGCTGTGGATTGACGATCGATGGTTGAAGCGTCGCCTGGGGCGCCTGGGGGCGTCCTGAGGCAGACCCTTCGATCGGAGATCCGAACAGGAGTTTGTAACCATGTTAATGCCTAAGCGTGTGAAATATCGTAAGCAGCACCGTGGGCGGCGCACTGGCCTGGCCAGCCGGGGCAACGAGGTCAGCTTCGGCGAGTTCGGGCTTCAGGCGCTGGAGGCTGTGTGGTTGAACAGCCGCCAGATCGAAGCTGCCCGCCGTGCCATCGTGCGCTATCTGCGCCGCGGTGGTAAGCTGTGGATTCGTGTGTTCCCGGATCATCCGGTGACGAAGCGGCCGGCTGAAACCCGCATGGGTGGCGGCAAGGGTGCGGTGGAATACTGGGCGGCCGTCGTGCGGCCCGGGCTGATGTTGTTTGAAGTGGCGGGCGTGACAGAAGACGAGGCACGGGAAGCGATGCGGCTGGCGTCGCAGAAGCTGCCCATTCCGACTCAGTTTGTTCGCCGCGAGCTGGGGGAGCAAGCATAAGATGCGCGCAAATGAAATTCGCAATCTGAGCCAGGTCGAAGTGGCTCGCAAGTTGGACGAGGCGCATCAGGAGCTGTTCAATCTGCGCTTTCAGTACTCGACGGGCCAGCTGAAGAACACGGCTCGCCTGAGCGAGGTCAAGCGTGAGATCGCCCGGCTTCGCACCATCCTGCGCGAGCGCGAGTTGGCCGCGGCCCGAGGAGAGAACTCATGACAACTGAAACGACAAGCAGCACTGAGGCGCCGTTCAGCCGCAAGGGCAAGCGCCTGATAGGCCGGGTTGTCAGCACCAAGATGCAGAAGACCGTGGTCGTCGAGGTGGAGCGAACCCGTCGCCATCCGCTGTATGGCAAGGTCATTCGCGTGCACAAGCACTACAAGGCTCACGACGAGAACAACGACTGCCTCGTGGGCGACCAGGTCCAGATTGCCGAGACGCGGCCGTACAGCAAGGACAAGCACTTCCGCGTGGAAGCGATCCTGAATCGCGCTGCGCAGATCGACAGGGCCCCGCTGACAGCGTCGCAGGACGTTGAAGCACAGGCGCAAGGGTAAGGTGCATCATGATCCAGCAGGAAACCAGGCTCAAAGTTGCCGACAACACCGGCGCCAAGGAAATTCTCTGCATTCGGGTCATGGGTGGATCCACCCGCCGGTATGCGCATCTCGGTGATGTGATCATCGCCACGGTGAAGCAGGCCGCACCGAATGGCTCGGTCAAAGAGGGCGATGTTGTACGCGCCGTTGTGGTGCGCACGACCTACCCGCACAGGCGCGCCGATGGCTCGTCGATTCGTTTCGACGACAACGCGGCAGTCATTATCGATCAGTTGAGGACGCCGCGTGGCACGCGTATCTTCGGGCCGGTGGCCCGTGAGTTGCGCGACCGCGGGTACATGCGCATTGTGTCGTTGGCGCCCGAGGTTCTGTAAGAGGTTAGTATGAACATCAGAAAAGGCGACAAAGTGGTGGTGATTTCGGGCGACGACCGCGGCAGCCAGGGCGAGGTTCAGCGCGTGGTCCGTGCCAAGTGGGGCAAGGGTCGCAAGGCTGGGCTGCGCAAGATCGAGGGCGACCGCGTGGTGGTTGCCGGCGTCAACCTGGTCAAGAAGCACCAGCGGCGCACGGGCAACGTCAACACCCAGTTCGGCATCATCGAGCGCGAGGCCCCGCTGCACATCTCCAATGTGATGTTGGTGTGCCCCAAGTGCGGTCAGCCGACGCGCGTCGGCCACACGATTCACGCTGACGGTTCTCGCTCGCGCGCATGCAAGAAGTGCGGCGAAGTGATGGACGCATAAGATCAAAGGGTGCAGCCGGCTGGTATCAGTCCGGGCTGCAGCCGGTGATCCGATCCGGATCAGGGCGCAGAGCGACCCTGTATAGGATGGGGGTAGGTCATGGCAACAACGCCTAGATTGTTGGAGCGGTACCGGAACGAAGTTGCGCCGGTGCTCGAGAAAGAATTCGGCTACAGCAACGTCATGCAGGTGCCGCGCATCGTCAAGGTCGTGCTGAATATCGGCATGGGCGAAGCACTGCAGAACGCCAAGAGCCTGGATGCCGCGGCCGGCGACCTGACTGCCATTGCAGGCCAGAAAACGGTCTTTACCAAGGCGAAGAAGTCCATTGCGAACTTCAAGCTGCGCGAGGGCAACACCATCGGCGTGACGGTGACGCTGCGGCAGGAGCGCATGTGGAGCTTCCTCGACCGCCTGATCAACATCGCGCTGCCGCGTCTTCGTGACTTCCGGGGCATCAACCCGGACTCATTCGACGGTCATGGCAATTATAGCCTGGGTCTGCGGGAGCAGCTGCTGTTCCCGGAGATTCATTACGAGAAGGTCGACAAGATTCGTGGCATGGCGGTGACCGTGGTGACCACGGCCAAGACCGATGAGGAAGGCCGGCGGCTGCTGGAACTGCTCGGCATGCCGTTCCGCAAGTAGGAGGATTTCTGTGGCAAAGACTTGTATGCCAATTCGGGAACAGCGCCGCAAGTACGAAGTGCGTGTGCGTAACCGTTGCAGCATGTGTGGCCGTCCGCGGGGTTACATGCGCCGTTTCGATCTGTGCCGCATCTGCTTCCGTGACCAGGCTTTGAAGGGCTTCCTGCCCGGCGTGGTGAAGTCGAGCTGGTAAGTACCGGCGGCCCCGCTGTCCTCCATGTGAGGAGGGTGCAGCGAACGCCGGATTGGGATGCGGAATCCCGGGTTGCGCTACCGCAGAGGGCATCGTGCTCCCCTGGTCAGGCCGTAAGTTCCGGGTGATCCGAACTCCGAAGGAGCAAGCAATGATAAGTGATCCAATTGCCGATATGCTGACTCGCATCCGCAACGGCGCCCTGGTACGGCACAAGCAGGTTGTCGTCCCTGGTTCGAAGGTCAAGCTGGCGGTGGCCCGGATCCTGAAAGATGAGGGATTCATCAAGGATTTCGAGATCACCAAGGATGAGCCGCAGGCTCAGTTGCGCCTGGTGCTGAAGTACGATCGCGATCGTAAGTCGATCATCACCGGCATGCAGCGGGTTAGCCGGCCCGGGCGGCGAGTCTATGTCAAGCGCACCGATATCCCGTGGGTTCTTAGCGGCCTCGGGGTCGCCATTCTGAGCACGCCGCAAGGCATCATGTCGGACCAGAAGGCCCGGCGGCTCGGATTGGGCGGCGAGGTGCTCTGCTACGTTTGGTAGGAGGCAGGACTGTGTCGCGTATTGGAAAAATGCCCGTTGCGCTGCCGAAGGGCGTAAGCGTGACGGTCGGTGAAGGCAATCTCATCACGGTCAAGGGACCCAAGGGCCAGCTGCATCAGCAGTTTCCGCCTGAGATGACGTTCTCGATCGAGGGGACCGAGATCCAGGTGACCCGGCCGTCGGATGCGAAGAACCATCGCGCATTGCATGGTTTGAGCCGTGCCCTGCTGAACAACATGGTGACAGGCGTCAGCACTGGCTTCACGCGTATCCTGGAAGTCGAGGGCGTCGGTTATCGCGCGGGTTTGATGAACAAGAACCTGGTGGTCCTGGCGGGTTACTCGCATCCCGTCGAACTCGTGCCGCCTCCGGGCATCACCTTCGAGGTGGACAAGACCGGACGTGTGATCACGATCAGCGGAAGCGACAAGCAAGTCGTGGGCCAAATGGCCGCGCATGTCCATGACCTGCGGCCCCCGGAGCCCTACAAGGGCAAAGGCATCCGCTACAGGGGCGAGAAGGTCCGCCAGAAGGCCGGCAAGAGCGGTAAAGTGGGCGGCAAGGGCAAGAAGTAGAGCGGAGGATCAAGGTCAATGTCCGACAATACGAGTCTCGACGCCCGGGTACGCCGGCATGAGCGCATTCGCAAGCATATTCACGGCACGGCCGAGCGCCCGCGTCTGAATGTGTTTCGCAGCCTGGAGCACATCTATGCCCAGGTGATCGATGACGACATGGGCAACACGCTGGTTGCTGCGTCAACTGTGGATCCGGAATTGCGTGAGCAATTGAGCGGCCTGAACAAGTCGCAACAGGCGAGCCGGGTGGGTCAGTTGGTGGCCCGCCGGGCCCTGGACAAGGGGCTGAAGAAGGTCGTGTTTGATCGCGGTGGGTATCCCTACCACGGCCGGGTGAAGGCCTTGGCCGACGGGGCGCGCGAGGGCGGGTTGGAGTTCTAGGAGGACCTATGCCAGGTAAAGAACGAAGTCAACGCGAGGGC
>CAZMIS010000172.1:0-8699 GCA_964566325.1 uncultured Anaerolineales bacterium | reverse complement strand
GACTGACATTTACACTGATCACTTATCTACTGACCTTATCACTGAACGATAACACTGTGAGCCGTCACACTTGTCAAGAATTGACGTCTGCTGTACAGTAACAGGTCGGGAATATTCCTTGCGGAGCAATCATTATCCCCGTACTATGATATACCTTGTGCAAAGTATGTGCACAAAGGCCAATGAGGCACGGAGCAGACGTTAATGCGCAAACCCATCATCATTGTGATCATCCTGGCCGCGATCGCTGCGGCCGGTTACTTCGGCTACCAGCGATTTGTCAGGCAGCCTGGCGAGCAGACCGTCGACTACGACACGGTCACGGTGAAACGAGGCGACATCTCCGCGACTGTGAGTGCGACGGGCGGCGTGTTGCCCGAACGGGAGGTGGGACTCACCTTTGCCGCGACAGGCGTCGTCTCTGAGGTGGCGGTGCAGGTCGGTCAGGCCGTCCAGGAGGGCCAACGGCTCGCAGCCCTGGATACGGCCGATCTCGAGTTGGCGATCCGGCAGGCGGAGATCTCGCTGGCGCAGGCGGAAGCTCAGCTGCGCCAGCTCCAGGAGCCGCCCAGCCCGGTCGACGTCGCTGCGGCCGAGGCCGCTGTCGCCAGCGCACAGGGCTCGCTCACCAGCGCACAGGCGGCCTACCAACAGACGCTGAGCGGACCGGACCGTGACACCCTGGCCGCAGCGCAGGCGCAGGTGGACCAGGCGCGCGTCCAGCTCGGCCAGGCGCAGCAGGCCTACGATCGGGTAA
The DNA here is from genome assembly GCA_964566325.1 of uncultured Anaerolineales bacterium. GTDB lineage: Bacteria > Chloroflexota > Anaerolineae > CG2-30-64-16 > CG2-30-64-16 > JALOOB01. Next base: position 7,942 of record CAZMIS010000172.1, on the reverse strand, counting down.
AGGACCGGGCCGACGTGGGCATGTTGCCGCAGTCCGTCCAGCTGCAGAATGCCACGATCGCCCTGCAGACGGCCGAGGCACAGTTCCGCGCCGCGCAGAAGTCGGTGACATCCGCCCAGGTGGCGGCCGCCCAGGCCCAAATTGGCGCCACCCAGGCCCAGTTGCGGCAGGCCGAGGCCAACCTTGACCGCCTGCGCCGCGGGTCGTCTGCCGGCCAGGTGGAAGTGGCACAGGCGGCCGTCGAGCAGGCCAAGCTGGGGGTCGAACAGGCAAAGCGCCGCGTGGAGAACGCCACGCTGTTGGCGCCCTGGGACGGTGTGGTCACCTCCGTCACGATCGTGGAGGGCAGCCCGGCAGCGGTGGGCCAGCCGGCCATCCGTATGGCCGATACGACCCGATTCCATCTGGACGTGCAGGTGGATGAAGTGGACATCGCCGCCATCGAGACCGGCCAGCCGATACAGGTCGTGATCGATGCCCTGCCGGACGTGACGCTGACCGGCAGCGTGACGCGCATCGCACCGTCAGCGTTGACATCCCAAACGGGCGGCGTGTCGTACCCCGTGCGACTCGACATCGATGAGACCGACATTCCGCTCCGGGCGGGCATGAGCGCCACGGCCACCATTATCGCGAACACGCGCGAGAATGTCCTCCTGATTCCGAATCGGGCCGTGCAACTCGAGCGCGAGTCGGGCCGAACCTACGTGGAGCGACTCACGAATGGCACCCTCGAACGCGTGGAAGTGCGGCTGGGGCTGCGCGACGAGCAGAGCAGCGAAGTGCGCGAGGGCCTGGAAGAGGGCGACCAGCTGGCCATCATCAGCCGGACGGGCGCAGAGCAGCTCAGGAATCTCTTCGAAGGATTCGATCAATGACCGTCGGACAGCCCGGGAGGAACGGGCCGGTCATCGAGCTGATCGATATCACCAAGGTGTATCGCATGGGCGACATCGAGGTGCACGCATTGCGCGGGGTGTCGCTGTCGATCTGCCAGGGCGAGATGATCGCCATCATGGGGCCGTCCGGCTCGGGCAAGTCAACCCTGATGAACGTCGTCGGCTGCCTTGACCAACCGACATCGGGCGTCTACCGGCTGGCCGGAGAGGACATCAGCCGCTTCAACGATGACCGGCTGGCGGCGGTGCGCAGCAAGCGCATCGGGTTCGTGTTCCAGAGCTTCAACCTGCTGGCACGGACGGATGCGCTGGCCAACGTGGAACTTCCGCTCATCTACTCCGGCGCTCGGGCCACGGACCGGCGGCGCCGCGCGTTGGAGGCGCTCGAGGCAGTGGGCCTCACCGAGCGCATCCATCACCGGCCCAATGAGCTTTCGGGCGGTCAGCAGCAGCGGGTGGCCATCGCACGGGCGCTGGTGAACGATCCGCGCATCATCCTGGCCGATGAACCGACCGGCAACCTGGACTCGAAGGCGGGCGCCGAGGTCATGGGCATCTTCCAACGGCTCAATGTAGAGCAAGGCATCACCGTCATCCTGGTCACGCACGAACCGGACATCGCCGAACATTGCCGCAGGGTGGTGAACCTCTATGACGGGAGCGTCCGCTCGGATGTCGAGGTTGCGTCGCCCCGCATGGCCGGCGATTCGGCCTATCAGAGCCGGCTCGGCAGGCCGGAAGAGTGCTGACCCATGAATCTCACTGAACAGATCCGGCTGGCGCTGCGTGCGCTGTCCGTCAACAAGCTGCGTTCGGCGCTCACGATGCTGGGCATCATCATCGGCGTCGGCGCGGTGATCACCCTGCTCTCCGTGGGCGAGGGGGTGCAGAATCTCGTGCGCAGCCAGCTGCAGAGCATCGGCACCAATCTGCTCTTCGTGGTCTCGGGCAACCTGGGCGGCAGCTCGTCGTCGGGTCTGTCCCTGACGCTGAAGGATGCGGAGGCCATCGCCGATCCCTTCAACGTCCCCGATGTCTGCGCAGTTGCGCCGGAGGTGGTGGCCAGCGCAGACGTCAGCTACGGCAAGACGACTTTGCGCGTCTCGGTCTCGGGCGTCACGCCATCCTATATCGAGGTCCGGAACCGCCCCGTCGCCGTGGGTGCATTCCTCGATGAAGTGGACATCAACGCGCGCAGCCGCGTGACGGTGATCGGCAGCCGTATCGCCGAGCGCCTCTTTGATGAATCGGGCGTCTATCCAATCGGTGCGACCCTCAAGATCAACAACACCCCCTTCAAAGTGATCGGTGTGTTTGAGGAACGCGGCGGAACGGGCGGACCGGGGGGCAACCAGGATGAGGTCGTGGTGGTGCCCCTGTCCACCGCGCACGAGCGCCTCTTCCCGAGGTTCCATAACCGCAAGGGCGAACCGATGCTTTCGGTTGTCTATGCCCAGGTCGTGAGTGAAGATCGCATGGAAGCCGCATCGCAGGAGATCAGCGAGCTCCTGCGCCAGCGACACAACATCCTCTTCCAGGACGACGATGACTTCACGGTGATCAACCAGCAGGATCTGCTCTCCATCTTCGGCCAGATCACGGGCGTTCTCACGATCTTCCTGGGCGCGATCGCGGGCATCAGCCTGCTCGTGGGCGGCATCGGCATCATGAACATCATGTTGGTTTCCGTCACAGAGCGCACCCGGGAGATCGGGCTGCGCAAGGCGGTGGGCGCCAAGCGCCGGGACATCCTGGTCCAGTTCCTCATCGAGTCGGTCGTGCTGGCCCTGGTCGGCGGTCTGATCGGCGTTGCGCTCGGCGCAGGCGGCGCGCTTGCGATCTCACGGCTGCAGAGCGACCTCACGGCCGTCGTGACGCCGCAGTCGGTCCTGCTTGCCACCAGTTTCTCGGCCGCGGTCGGGCTCTTCTTCGGCATCTACCCGGCCACGCGTGCGTCACGTCTGAACCCGATCGAGGCGCTGCGTTACGAATAGGGCTGCGGCGCCCCACCGCCGGCCGGGGCCCGGAAGCGACGGGATGGCGTCAGGCGGCCCGAAAACCCGGGCGAAAAGGGCAAAAAGAACATACGTTCACGACATTTGGGATTTGCGTATTTCGCATGACTAAGGTAACATAAGCTGTGGGTTAGCAACGCACCTTGCCAACCTGACGGCACGGAGAACCATTCCAATACACGAAGTGGGGGTCTAATAGCATGGCGGAGACCGCGCGGCTGAAGGCGTTGGACACCACCTTGGCGAACCTGAAGAAGCGTTTCGGAGAGGGCACGGTCATGAAGCTGGGTGAGGCAGAGCGCCTGAAGGTGGCTGCCATCCCAACCGGCTCTCTCTCGCTGGACCTTGCACTCGGCATCGGTGGCGTTCCGCGCGGCCGCGTGACCGAGATCTACGGACCTGAATCCTCGGGCAAGACGACGATCTGCCAACACATCATCGCCGAGGCACAGAAGATGGGCGGCATCGCCGCCTTCATCGACGCCGAGCACGCGCTCGACCCGGACTATGCACGACGGTGCGGCGTTAACGTTGACGAACTGTACATCTCACAGCCGGACACGGGCGAACAAGCGCTGGAAATCGCAGAGGCGCTGATCCGCTCGGGCGCCGTCGATGTCGTCGTGATCGACTCGGTTGCGGCACTCGTGCCGCGTGCAGAAATCGAAGGGGAGATGGGTGACAGCCACGTCGGTCTGCAGGCCCGTCTCATGTCTCAGGCGTTGCGCAAGCTGGTCGGCGTGATCAAGACCAGCAACACGGCGTTGATCTTCACCAACCAGATGCGGCAGAAGATCGGCATCATGTTCGGCAACCCGGAGACGACCCCCGGCGGGCTCGCGCTGAAGTTCTATGCCAGCGTTCGGCTCGATGTACGGCGTATCGAAGGCATCAAGACCGGTGGCAGCACCGTGGGCAACAGAACACGTGTGACGGTCAAGAAGAACAAGGTCGCTGCACCGTTCCGCCAGGCTGAATTCGATATCATGTATAATAAGGGCATCAGCAAGTCGGGCGACTTGTTGGACCTGGGCGCCAATATGGGCATCATCGAGAAGCGCGGCGCCTTCTACAACTTCAACGACACTCGCCTGGGCCAGGGCCGCGAAAACGCAAAGGACTTCCTTGAAGGAAATCCTGTCATGGCGCAGCAGATCGAGGATGCAATTCGCGCCAAGGCCTCCCTTGCGCCGGTCCAACCTGTCGGCCCGGACGAGGATGACGGTGAGGCGGAGGAATAGCGGCTGCCCGCAGCAGTTCGGGGCGGTCGCCACGGCAACCGGACTGGTTACGCAGCCGGTGCCTTGACCATGGCCTATCTTGTTTTTGACACGCCGCGTGTCGGCGTTGGCAACGAAAGCCCTGTGATGGGCTTAGATACTCGACTGTCCGGTCCGAGCCCTCGTGCATGTTCGTCCTGCACGAGGTGAGCCTTTCGGCTATTCGGCATTCGTGCTAACGCAGGTGCGCGGTTAGTTCATCGCCAGGCGCAATCTGGACAAGAGCCGTGGTTGGGGTCACCCTGCGTGACCTTCGCCACGGCTTTTTGGTTTGCGATGGCCGGTCACATCACGAGCCTGCGGTTCCAGAAGCGAACTGCTGAGCGCGTCAACGTGTATCTCGATGACGAGTACGCGTTCGCAGTCCCTGCGGTCGCCGCGGCGCGACTTCACATCGGGCAGTTCCTGACAGATGCCGAGATCGCCGCGCTGCGCGGCGAAGATGCCATCTCGAAGGCTTATGAGCGAGCCGTCCGTTTCCTGAGCTTCCGGCCTCGCAGCACGACCGAGGTCCGTCGCTATCTGATCGAAGCGGAAGTGGACCCAGAGGCGGTTGAAGCAACGCTTAACCGCCTGACCGAACAGGGCTACCTGAACGACGACGAGTTCGCCCGTTTCTGGGTCGAAAACCGCCAGCGGTTTCGACCGAAGGGCGAGCAGGCGCTGCGTCAGGAGCTACGCCGTGCCGGGGTCGACAAGGAAACGATCGACGAAAGCCTGGCCGGCCTGGACTCAAGTGAGGCCGCGTATGCGGCCGGCAAGCCGCGCGCTGAGCGCCTGTCACTGCTGGCGGAAACCGACCCGACAGCCTTCAGGCGCAAACTCAGCGACTTCTTACTGCGCCGAGGGTTCGGCTACGGTGTCGTGCAGGAGACGGTCCGCCGCCTTCTCCACGAGATCAGCGAGCAGTAGACGCCGTTCATCGATCGGCACGAGCCATTTGTCGGCGGATGCGTCATCGCACCGCCTCTCATTACCCACCCTTGACATTTGAAAGGCAGGAAACACGATGTTTGCAGGAAGTCCGGGGTTCCGCATTGTTGTGGACCTCCTCATCTTCCTGGCAGCAGGCGTCGCTGGCGGTGTGATCGGTTATCTGATCATGAAATCGCGCCAGCTACAGGCCCGCAACGAGGCCGAGGCACTCCTCCGGACTGCCGAAGTCGACTCGAAGCGGATCGTGGCCGAGGCTGAGACCAAGGCCAAAATGATTGAACTTGCTGCACAGGAGCAAAAGGTAGCAATTCTGGAGGAGGCTGATCAGGAGATCGTCCGCCGCCGGCGCGACATGGATCGCTCGGAGGAACGGCTTCAACGGCGCCAGGAAGTCCTGGAGAGCCGCCTGGAACAGGTCGAGCAGCGCGGCCGCAAGCTGGACCAACGCCAATCGAAGCTCGACAAGCGCGAGCAGGATCTGACCAGCCTGGAGCAGGAGCGCGCGGCCGAACTGGAGCGCGTTGCATCGATGACGCAGGAAGATGCCCGCCAGGAACTGCTGTCGGCAGTCGAGATGACGACGCGCAACGATATGGCGCGCAAGATCCGCGAGGTCGAAGCGCAGGCCAACCAGGAGGCCGAGACGCGTGCGCGCCAGGTCATCACCCGCGTTATGGAACGGGTCGCCTCCGAGCACATCTCCGAGACAACCGTCGCCAGCGTGCCCCTTCCGACCGACGAAATGAAAGGCCGTATCATCGGCCGCCAGGGCCGCAATATCCGGGCCATCGAACAGGCCACGGGCGTCGATCTGGTGGTGGACGACACGCCCGAAGCAATCCTGATTTCGTCATTCGATCCCATTCGCCGTGAGGTGGCGCGCATCGCCATCGGGCGGCTGGTGCAAGATGGCCGCATCCACCCCGCTCGCATCGAGAAGGAAGTCGAGAAGGCCCAGGGCGAGGTCGACAAGTCGATCAAGGACGCCGGCGAGCAGGCGGTGATCGAGGTCGGCCTGCAAATGCTGCACCCCGAGATGGTCAAACTGCTCGGCCGGCTGAAATATCGCACCAGCTACGGCCAGAACCAGTTGTCCCACGCGGTGGAGGCGACGCACATTGCGGCCATGTTGGCCGCGGAGCTGGGTGCAAACGTGCACGTGTCCAAGATGGGCGCCCTGCTTCACGACATCGGCAAGGCTGTCAGCCACGAGGTTGAGGGCGCGCATGCCCAGGTGGGCGCGGACATCGCAAAGCGCTACGGCGTGCCCGCCGAAGTGGTAAACATCATTGCATCGCATCATCACGAGGTTGACCAGCTGTCGGTCGAGGCGGCCATTGCCACCACCGCCGACGCCATCAGCGGCTCCCGGCCGGGCGCGCGCCGCGAGGCGCTGGAAAGCTACGTTAAGCGCATCCAGACCCTCGAAGAGATCGGCAATTCGTTCACTGGCGTGCAGCAGACGTTCGCCATTCAGGCCGGCCGCGAGGTGCGGGTGATCGTCAAGCCCGAGGACGTGGATGACCTGGGGTCCATCCGCCTGGCCAAGGACATCGCCAAGAAGATCGAGGACAACCTGGAGTATCCGGGACAGATCAAGGTGATGGTCGTGCGCGAGATGCGCGCGGTGGAAATCGCGAAGTAACCGGAAACAACCGATCGGATGGGCGAATGTGGTCGCCCATCCGATCTTCAATGTCCCCCACCCTGCGCAGGGCGATGCCGGTTCCCCGGTTCAGTCGCCGGCAGTGACTACGGCAAGCACCATCGGCTTGCGCTTGGTTTCCTCGAAGAAGAAGCGCGTCAGCAGCCCCTGAGTCCGGTCGATGATGGCCTGGCGCTGGCGCACTTTTCCCTCGGACAAGGCACGGTAGACTGCATCGGCCGCGCGGTCCATGAGATCCGTCCGCTCACGCATGAATACGAAGCCGCGCGAAACCAGTTCCGGCTTGCCGGCGATCTCGCCCGTGGCCGGGCGAACCGGCACGACGACCAGGACGAAGCCGTTGCTGCCCAGGATCTCACGTTCCGCGATCACCTGCCGGCCGACGTCGCCCACGCCCGATCCGTGCACGTACACATCGCCGGCCGGCACGCGTTCCTTCTTCAGCTTCGCGTGCTGTGCGCTCAGCTCGAGCACCGCGCCGTCCTCCATCAGCAGGATGTTCTCGGCAGGGATGCCCAGCTCGCGTGCCAGCCGTGCGTGGGCGTGCAGGTGGCGCAGCTCGCCGTGCACCGGCACGAAGAACTTCGGACGGGTGAGCGAGATCATCAGTTTCAGCTCTTCCTGGCTGGCGTGCCCCGACACGTGCACATCGGCGAGGGGCGGGTAGATGAGCTCCGCGCCGCGCGCGATGAGCTTGTTGATGAGCCGCGACACGCCTTCCTCGTTGCCCGGGATGGGCGTGGACGACAGGATGATCGTGTCGCCCCGCTTGACCTCGATCTGCCGGTGCGTGCCGTCGGCCATGCGGGCCAGTGCGGCCTCTGGTTGTCCCTGGCTCCCGGTGGTGACGATGGCCACCTGGTTGTCGGGCAACTTGAGCGCCTCGCCCAGGTCCACCAGTACGCCTTCCGGCGCCTCCAGGTGGCCCAACTCACGCGCGATCTCCGCGGTCTTGACCATCGAATAGCCGGCCAGGGCGACCACGCGGTGGTGTCGGACCGCCGCGTCGATGACCTGCTGGACGCGACTCAGGAGCGAGGCGAACGTGGCCACGATGATGCGGCCCTGGGCCTCTCTGAAGATCTGATCGAACGCGGGCGCGATCACCGACTCGGAGGGCGTGTGCCCCGCCCGCTCTGCCCCGGT
>CAZMIS010000171.1:0-8709 GCA_964566325.1 uncultured Anaerolineales bacterium | reverse complement strand
GGAACCACAGCATGAAGCCCGTAAGGGCAACCGAGAACATGCCCCATGCTACGGCCCAGTATTCGAACTTTTCCATGTAGCTGAACCGGTCGAAACGCGGGCGCGTCTTGCGGATGCCCACCATGAACGCGAGATTGTGAAGCAGGTCCTTCAGGTCCTGGAGTCGCGGGCGCATATCGAAGCGATGCCCCTTCGCCCACACGCCATAGAGGCCCCGCACGATGTGGTAGATGACGGTCGTTCCAAGGACGATTGCACTGACCCGGTGGACGATGCGGATGCCGTCGATCCCGCCCATCAGGTTCACGATCCACGCGGCCCACCCCAGGCTGCTGAACTTCTGTGGCAGGCCCGTGAGGCCCAGGATGGCAAAGCTCACCATGATCGCAATGTGCTGGAGGCGGTCGCTCAACGAGAACCGGATGAAGCTTCTCCCTGTATTAGTCATCCGAACTGCCTCCTGTCAGCTTGTTGAAGATCGCGCGCAGCACGTCGAGCGAGATGTGCCCGATCATGCCGGTAATCACGCCGGCCGTCAGCACCAGGAAGAACTGCGCGGTCCAGAACACGGGCGCGTTCTTCTGCGGCGTCGGCGCATAGTGGCCCACCCACGCCGCGGGGAAATTCCCGGACGCGTCCTCGTGGCACTCCTGGCACACCTGCACCAGGTTGGCGCGTGACACGGTGCTGTTCGGGTCGCTGGCGTACTGGATGTCGTGCGCACCGTGGCAGTCGTAACAGACGGCTGCAGCCGGCGCAGCGCCCTCTGTGCCCGGATGCGGGTAAAGCTGCGCGGTCGTCCCGTGGAAGTCAGCGACATACGTCTGCAGCACGTCCGGCGACAGGCCGTACTGCGCCATCAGCTCCTCGTCGGCGTGGCACGAGGCGCACAGGTAGGGCGATCCGGCCCGAAAGACAGCCGTCGTCGCCTTGAGCATGCCGTGAGAGCCATGGCAGTCGATGCATGCCGGCACGTTCGTGTCGCTCTTCTCGAGCAGTGCGCGGCCGTGTGCGCTGGTCTGATACTGCGCATACTGGTCCTCGTGGCACGCGCCGCACGCGTGGACACCCGGCCCCAGCGGCAGGCCAACCTCGCGCGGATCGGCCCGCTGGATATCGTGGCTGCCGTGGCAGTCGCTGCAGATGGCCGAATCCTGGTTGCCCGTCGCCAACTCACCCGCATGGATGCTGCCGAGGAACTCGGTCAGTTGTTCGGGATGGCATTCGCCGCAGGCCGTATACTTGCGCACCAGCTCGGGCGCGTTGCGCGACCGGTTCTGCGCCAGGTCGCCGGTGGCGTGCGGGTACGCCTGCACCCCGGCGTGACACGCGGTGCACTGCAGCGCCGATCCATGCACCGAACCCGCGTACGTCTGTGGGTCGACGTAGACCGACTGCATCGTCCCGTCCGCCAGCTGCATCTGGAGGCCCGGCGTGGCGTGACAGACGCTGCACAGCCGGTCGATCTCCGCCCCGGCACTCCTCGCGCTGGCCACGCGGGGCGAGAACGCGAGAAGTGCGACGAGACAGGCGACCCACCCCAGTGTGGCCAGACTGATTCGATTGACCATGAGGGTTGCTCCTGATTGATCGGCGATCCCCGGTCGATGTAAGACCCAGCACCCTGCAGGGCGCTCGGCCCCGGACGGCCAGAGGATGCTCCCTTGCGTCATCGCTAACAGCCTGTGCACTGCTCCGAAACCCACAGGTACTCTTCCTTCGTCTCGGTGTCGCATCCCGCCGGACCGCAGACGGTCAGTGTGACCGTGCAGAGGTCCATGGGGCACGCCTTGATGGTGTGCTCTGGGTTCTGCTCTTCGCTGATCTCACCATCTCCGAACTCCCACTTCCAGCTGGTGATCTCACCCGTGGACAGGTCGGTGAACCGGAACGGCTGCGGCGGCGGCCCCTCGAGGTCGCCGGTTCCGTTCAGTGCCATAGCCTTGAAATCAGCCACGATGCCGGGTGCTGCGGCGTCTGTCGCCGCCTCCGTCGTCTCCGCTGCCACCTCGGGCGTCTGCGCGGCAGCCGGTTCGCCCTGCGCAGGAACGGGGGTTACAGGCTCAGCTGCCGCGGGTGCGACCGCTGACACCGGTGCCGCAGCCCCCTGCGCGACCGGCGCAATCACCAGCGAGCCGGCCTTCAGCCCGTACAGGCTGTTGTACTCACGCACCATCAGCGCGTAGTTCTCCGTGGCCGTCGCGACCTGGGCCTCCAGCTTCGCGATGCGCGCCTCGCGCTGCACATCCAGCGAACTCCTGCCGATCAACACCCCCAGACCTGAGCCGGCGACCATCCCCAGCAGGAAAATGCCAACAAATGACAGAACCGCTTTCTTACCCATTGTCTCGAACCTCCTCCTTGTTGCGTCTCGGGCGGTACACGAACGCACCTACAGCCAGGCTCCCCAGTGCGCCGACGGCCAGCGGGACGCCCGCCAACAGGGTGCGCCGTTGGGCTCCCCTGGCCTTCAGTACATCGTCCAGCGTCGTGGATAGCGTCTCGCTGCTCGCTGCGATGGCGCTCATCCCGGCCTGTGTCTCCCCTGCAGCCGAGTGGAAAGCGTTGGCCGCTGCCAGGTATTGTCCGCGCAGCGCGTCGCTGCTCGCGCGCCAGGCCTGCACGTCGACCCCAAGCTCCTCGAGGCTCTCCAGCGCGGCGTGGATCCTCTCCTGGCTCTCACGGGCACGGATGTAGGACGTGCGGGACCAGTCCGCCTCGGCCGGCAGCACCGTCTCGCCGGACTTCTCGCTCTCGGCATGGCAGTCCGCACACAGCTCATCGCCCTGCGACGCATGGCAGTCGTAGCAGGCCAGCTCACCGTGAAAGTCCTGCTTCATCTTCTCGGTGTCGATCACCATCAGGTCAACAAGGGCCTGGTCGATGTAGGTCGCGTTGGTGCGGTCGGGACCCCACAGCCCGAGGAAGGGCGCCCGCCGCTCCTGCTCGTTAACCCACACGTCGCGGTTGGTGTGGCACTTCTCGCACGTGTGCGCGTCGCCCCAGCTGTGCCGTGATTTGACCGCCCACTCGCCGCCGATCTCGGGGGGCACGGTGCCCCAATCGGGCGCGGATGCCGGCGAATGCACGATGGTGTGCACCTGGCCCGTGATGGGATTGTTGGCCAGGAACAGATCGTAGACGGTCCTGTCCTGGCGGCCTTCGTGGCAGTTCCAGCAATTGGCGTACCACTGGGTGTGACACGCCACGCAGCTCACCTTCTCCGTGCCATGGATCGCGTGCGCAGGCCCGTCGTGGTCGAACTGCGGCGCGGCCGGCGCGGTCGCATCGGTGGACCAACGATAGGCCGGGTCGAGGTGGCACTTCTCGCAGGTCGGCTTGGGCGACTCCATGACGAAAAGCGTCTGCGTCCCCGTGCCGTGCACCTCGCGCTCCACGTGGCAGTCCGTGCACTCCATGCCCGCCTCGGCCATCACGCTCGGTCCGTGCTCCGCCTCATTGCCGGGCTCGCCGAAGAAGGTGTCCCCGGTCGCGTTATGGCAGGATGCACAGATGTTGGATCCCGGCTTGCGCACGAACTTGTGGCTCTCGATGCGGGGCCAGAGCAGTCCGCGGCGATCGGGATCGCTCAGGTGGCAGTCGGAGCAGGAGGTGTGGCACTTCTTGCACGTGTCCTCAAATCGTGTCGTGCCCTCGTCCGGGCCCAGCAGGTCCTTGAGGGAATGATGGATGCCATTGAAGGTGTTATGAATGGAGGTAAGATAGCGCGTCGTGATATCCAGGTGGCACGTGCCGCACGTCGTCTTGAGGATCTTGGGATCGGTGGGATCGGAATGCGCGACGCCGACGCAAGCCGCCGTGGAGTCAAGGGTCGTATCGCCGCCATGACACACCGTGCATTCGAAGGCGCCGTGGATGTCCTGCGTTCTCTGCGCCGGATCCACGTACAGCCTTTTCACGGGTTGCTCGGTCAGGCTGTCCAGCCGTGCTGCATCGCTGTGACAGCCCACGCACAGGCTGTCATCGGCGGCGGCCTGGTTGGCGCCCGCGAGGAGGCACAGCACAACGAACGCACCGGCCAGGCAATGACGCAGGGCGCGCACGCGGTGCAGTCCACCGGTCTGTGGGCGGCTGAATCTTGACTCACACATCATCGCTTCTCCCAAAAAAGACGCGAGGGTTGCCCGGCAGCAGTTGCCGGGCAACCCTCAAACCCTACTTCTTCAGCTGGTCCTGAAGTTCCTTAACCTGCGCCTTTAGTTCCGAAATCATCTTCTGCTGGTCGGTCACCAGAGTGGTGGCGACCCGATCTGCGAAGTGCCAGACCGAGCGACACGCCGCGTTCACCAAAACGTCGATATGCGTGCCTTCGCCCACGACCAGGTTATCTGTGGCATTGCCCTTCACATCTTCAAAGTGCCACGCCTGCACTGCCTTACCATCGAATTCGTCGATCACAACCTTGAAGTATTCGTCCGGACCAACAAACACGTTGTTGGCGCTGTCGAGGATGATGGGTTCCTTGTTTTCCAGCATCACCTCGTTCAGCAGGGAGCAGGTGCTTCAGGTGTCGGGGCGGAAGACGAAGCGCGGATCGAACGGCCAGTCGGACGGATTCTCCAGCTTGACCAGGTCCGTGTAGCCCACCAGCGCGACTTCCTCGCCGACGAAGGGCTCGCCACCGTACACGCGGAGGTGCACGGTGAACTCATCGGTGCTCAGCGTCAACCGGTCCCGCGCCATGGGATCTTCGGGCAGGTAGTTGAACATCTCGTCCGTCACGGGGCCCAGCTTCTCGCTGGCGACGACCTTATCACCCTCGAGCACCTCGATGTCGGCCGTCTTGGCCTTGGCATCCAGAGCGGCGACCTTGACCTTGTACTTGCCAAGGTCCATGGTCTTGCCGGCAGCCAGAGTAGCGGTCACGGGCGCGGTCTCGGTCACGGTCATCCAGGTCAGGCCGCCGGTGGCGGCTTCCTTGAGATGGACCTCTTCCCCGGTGATCTTATCGACGATCAGGTAGGATTGCCCGCTCGTCGCGACGTTGTAGCCGTAGTACTGAACCTGCCAGTCGGTCGGCTCGCCCGGCAGCAGCGTGCCCGTCGGGTTGTGGCTGCCCCAGGTCAGCGCGCTCGCAGGGATCAACAGCGGCGAGACGCGCACGGGGAAGGAGGTGCCGTAGTAGTTGCCCGACGGCTTCAGGATCTGGAACGTCGCGCCGGGAATGTCACCTGCGAACCCGTAGCCGATGCTGCTCAACTCCCAGCACTTGCTGCCATCGCCCATCGGCGCGCAGTCGCCGACCTTCATGGTCACGTCGCGGATGACGTCGAACGACGTCCCGTACTCGACAAAATAGAGCTTCTTGCCGGCGATCACGAGCTGATCGCCATAGAGTGCTCTCGACTGCGGCGAGACGCGCCACGAGTAGTAGAGCCCTCCCGGCGGGATGACGATCTTGCCATCCTGGATGGAACTCTGGCGGATCACAACGCCCTCGTTCTGGACGCTGTTCTTGGCGAAGTTCTTGACACTAATTCGCTGCATGCCCTCCATCTGCGCCACCAGGGGCGCATCCTTGGCGGGGGCGGTGCCAAGAACCGGATCTTCAGCGCTTGCCAGTGGTACGGCCCACAGCATGGTCATGACCACCACGCACAGCAGCAACAGCGCTCTGCGCTTCTTTGACATTTTGGTTCCTCCTAATGCGGCGGTTGTCCTTTGCTTGGGGCTTACACTAAGCCTGATGTGGTCCCTCAAAGACTCATCGCTCCTCGTGAAAGGCGGCTCTCAAAGCGGCAGTGCCCTCCGCAAGACAGCTCCATCCCGCTCGCACGGCAAAGCAAGAATCTCACCCTTGCCTGGCTGGACTCTGACGACGCTGGCTGATCGCGACGCAAGCGCGTGAGGAGATACTGATCTGTCCTGGGCACTGACATCGCGAATTGTACCGCGCGGCACAAGTGATTGGAATAAGGAAATCATCTATCGCGAGTAGGGCGATTGCCTGTGTTGAAGGGAAGACAAGGCCGGCCTGGGCGAAATCCCAGGCCGGCCGAGATGGCTGCGATGGCCGCGACGGTCACGCCGCTCTGCCTGCTATGGGCGCACCTCAAGGGGTCCGAGGTTGCCGATAGGATGATCGGGTGGCTTGGAGAAGCAGATGCCATACAGCGGACCCGTGTCCGCATTGATGACGTAGGTCCTGGACGTCCCAGCGGCCACTTCCTCGTAGTGTAACGCGTGCGACCACGACGGCGGTGCGCCGGTCGATGCAGCCATCAAGTCCATGAAGTCCTTGCCCGGATTCAGCGTCAGGAAAACCACGGCATATGCAAGCCGATTCTGGTCCTGCGCATCGACCGTCAGCCGCACCTTGCCGGCCTTGAGGGCTACGGACCCTCCCATGCTGCACGTGCCGCCCGCGATGGTCACCGTCACCTCGGAAACTGGCAGCCTGGCCGGCGGCTCAACCGGCGCGGCCAACTCCGCCTCAGCTGCTCCTGCGTTCGCCAGCGCGTCCTTCAGCCTGGCGAACGGTCGGGAGCTCTTCACGCTCGTCGGACACGCGGATATCTGCAACGGCATCGCCTTCAGTCCTGACGGCAGCCGGCTCGCCACGGGCGACGTGGCCGGCGCGGTCAAGCTGTGGGATGCCGCCACGGGCGCGGAACTGGCGACGTTCGAACATGGCGGCGTGGTCCATGGCGTGACCTTCAGCCCGGACGGACGGAGGCTGGCGGCTGCCGGCGAGGACGGCCGGCTGCTGGTCTGGGACGCGACCACCCGGCAACTCCTCCTGAGCCTTCCCGGACGCTCCGGGCTGTACGATGTCGCCTACACCCCGGACGGTGAGCGGTTGATCAGCGCACATCAGGATGGCACGACCGCGGTCTGGGATGCGGCCAGCGGCCAGCCGTTGCTCACGCTCGCCGGCCATCTGAGCACGGTGATCAGCGTCGCTGCCAGCCCGGACAACATCCACGTCGCCACGTCAGGCTACGACAGCACCGTTCGTCTGTGGGACACCCGGCCCGGCCGGGAAGTGCTGACGGTCATTGCCCACGCGGGCCCGGCCTTCGGCATCGCGTACAGCCCCGACGGCGCGCGGCTGGCCACGGCCGGCGCAGATGGGCCGGCCAAGCTGTTTGACGCCACGTCAGGGCTGCTGGCGCAGTCCCTCTTCCCGGACGTGGCGAGCCCCGGCTTCTGCAGCATCGTCTTCAGCCCTGATGGTCGCCGTGTGGCCGCGGGCGGCATCGACGGCACGGTGCTCGTCGGCGACTCGGCTACGGGCCGCACAGAGCTGACGTTGGCGCGACATACCGACATGGTGTGTGGCCTGGCCTTCTCTCCGGACGGCAAACGACTGGCCAGCACCAGCTGGGATCGGTCTTCCAGGGTCTGGGATCTGGAGACGGGCGAGGAAATCGCCACGCATACGGGTTACAAGGATCTCGTGTTTGGCGTCGCTTTCAGCCCTGCGCCGCCCGGCGGCGGTCCGGGCGGCAAGCAGGTCTACACCGCCGGCGATCGCTACGGACGGGAGTGGGATACGGCGACGGGCCAGGAGTTGCGCACTTTCTACGGCGACGGATTGGATGTCTACGGCCTGGCCGTCAGTCCCGATGGTCGAAGCCTCGCCCTCGGCCGGCAGGATGGCAGCGTCATCCTGTGGGATGTCTCATCCGGGGAGAAGCTGCGGCAACTCACCGGCCATGGCGGCCTGGTGCATCGTCTCATTTTCAGTGCGGACGGCACGCGCCTGGCCACAGCCAGTTTCGACAAGTACGCCAAGGTATGGGATGTTGCGACCGGCCAGGAGATCACGACGCTCTATGGCAACGCGGGCAATGTGTTCGGAGTCGCGTTCAGCCCTGACGGAACGCACCTGGCGACCGCGGGCGGCGACGGCACGGTCCGCCTCTACACCCTGGATCTTGCCGAACTGACCCGACTGGCCCGGACGCGCGTGACCCGCTCGCTCACGACCGAGGAATGCCGGCGCTATTTGCACATGGCGGAATGCCCGGCAACGCCGTAAGGCGAAACCCTCGCCGCGCGGGACCTTCCTCGCGTCATACCCTGTCAGCCCGGCGCCTCGCCGGGCTCACCGCGGGCTCTCGCCGGGCACACGCTGCTTCATCCACGGCGCGGAGTTGTGGAAGTTCGTGATCACACTGCCGGGCGGGTTGATCGCATCGCACGCGGCGCGGTCCGCGGCAGTCAGGGCCATGTCAACCACGGGCAGGGCTTCCTCCAGTTGCGCCAGCGTGCGCACGCCGAAGATGGGCGCGGTCACCGCGGGCTGATCCTTCACCCACAGCAGCGCATACTGGGCCGGCGTGACCCCGCGCTCTGCCGCGAGCGCGACGAATCGCTGCCCGGCCGCGATCCCGCGCGCGTCCACGCGCTCCGCATACACACCCCCGCGCGCGACCGCGCGCGAATCGGACGGCAGCGCGGCCGCCGTGCCGTAGCGGCCGGCCAGCACGCCCTGGGCCATGGGCGCCCAGGGCAGCAGCCCCAGCCCATACTTCAGCGCCACCGGCGCCATCTCGTTCTCCACGCGGCGATCGAGCAGGTTGTAGGGCGGCTGCTCGGTGATGTAGCGCGCGTAGCCGTGCCGCTCCGCCATGAGCAGGGCCTCGACGACCGCCCAGGCAGGATGCGTCGTCGTGCCCACATAGCGCACCTTCCCCGATGCCACCAGGTGCGTCAACGCCTCGAGCGTCTCGTCGATCGGCG